>NZ_SCOO01000090.1:0-1268 GCF_005502415.1 Pseudomonas sp. G(2018)
TGAACGAGCCCCATGAAAGACAGGACACCGTTTCCCCCTTACGATAAGGGATAGGCAAACGGTTATGTTTATGACTAAAAGCAACGATAAGAGTGGAGAGCTTTTGGGCCAGGAGCGGCGCCGCCGCTGGAGCCCAGAGCAAAAACTGGCCATTGTTCGCGAGAGCCTGGAGCCAGGGCAAAGCGTTTCGGTGGTGGCGCGACGCAACGGCATCAACGCCAACCAACTGTTCCTCTGGCGCAAGCTGTACCAGGACGGCAGCCTGTCGGCGGTCAGTGCTGGCGAAGCCGTGGTGCCGGCCTCCGAACTGAGCGACGCGCTCAAGCAGATCCGTGAATTGCAACGGATGCTGGGTAAGAAAACGATGGAAGCAGAAATCCTCAAAGAGGCCGTGGAAATCGCCCGGTCGCGAAAATGGATTGCGCACTCACCCTTGTTGCCGGGGGACGACCAGTGAAGCTGGTCAGCGAATGTCTCGGTGTGGCGCGCTCGCAATTAACGGTTCGAATCAAGCAATCGGTATCGCCCAAAGCACGGCGAAGCAGACCGGTGAACGACGCTGAGCTGGTGGTTGAAATCCAGCAACAGGTCAGTGAGCTGCCCAGCTATGGCTACCGTCGTGTCTGGGGATTGCTGCGTCGCGCCCGTGAAAAGCAGTCGCTGCCCGCGATCAACGTGAAGCGGGTCTACCGGGTGATGCGTGATCACAACTTGCTGCTGGAGCGGCGCCTCAAACAACCTGGCGTGCCGCGTCGGCACGAAGGCCGAATTGCCGTGCAAACCAGCGATACGCGTTGGTGTTCGGACGGCTTTGAGTTCCGCTGCGAGGACGGCGCCAAACTGAGCGTGACCTTCGCCCTTGACTGCTGTGATCGCGAAGCCATCGGCTGGGTCGCCAGCCCGACTGGGTACAGCGGCGATGATATCCGCGACTTGATGCTGGAAAGCGTGGAGAAGCGCTTTGGTGATCAACTGCCCACCACGCCGGTACAATGGCTCAGCGATAACGGCTCGGCCTACACCGCCGAACAGACGCGCCTGTTTGCTCGGCAGATCGGTTTGCAGCCGGTGACCACACCTGTGCGCAGCCCGCAGAGCAATGGCATGGCCGAGAGCTTCGTGAAGACGATCAAGCGTGACTACGTGGCGCACATGCCCAAGCCGGATCGAGAAACGGCCTTACGCAACCTGGCAATTGCCTTCGAACACTACAACGAGCAGCATCCGCACAGCGCTTTGAACTATCGCTCGCCGAGGGAATTCAGGCG
>NZ_SCOO01000091.1:0-1216 GCF_005502415.1 Pseudomonas sp. G(2018)
GCCGATTCCTGCTCGCCGACCGGGTGACCATCGAAGAAGAAAACATTGAATGGAGGCTCCTCGGTGAAGCCTGAACCCACCCTGTCGGACCTCGACTGATGCGCCGGATCTTGCTGCTCTGCTATCTGCTGTTGGTCGCCTGCGATAGCGGTAGCCCTTCTTCTAATTCGACCAAGGAAACGCCCTTGAATCCTTTATCCGACATCAAGGCCAGCATGGCCTTTACCTGTGCGCATGAGCAGATTCCGGCTCCATCCACCGAGGCCGATGTGTTGTTCCAATACGCGCGCTGGTTGCAAAAAAACAACCAACTCAAACAGGACAAGACTGTCGATGCAGAGATTGAACGTCTATACCGCATCGCCAGTGAGAACGGCCACTACAAGGCCAATATCAACCTGCAAAACGGAGCTATGCGGGGTACTTTCAAGGTCCGCGGTGAAGAGCATTTGCGCATGAGTGAGCAACTGATCAACGCGGGCGTGGCGACGGGATATTACTTTGTCGGCATTTATCTGGAACACGGCGCGGCGGGTTTGCAGCAGGATCGTTTAATGGCCCTGCGTTATTACCGAAAAGCCGCTGATGAAGGTAACGCACTAGCCCAATACTATGTGGGTGACAAGCTCGAACCAATCGATATTGCCCCAAAAACTGCGGTCCAAATGTATCGTTGCGCCGCCGAGCAAAAAAATGGGGAGGCAGCAACTGTCCTCGGTGTTTACTTGTCTGAAGCAGGGCAGTATCAGGAAGCACTTGAAGCATTCCAACTCGGAGCTGCAGCCGGAGACAGTACTTCGGCGTCTTTTTTGAGTAAAGGTTTCCGTGGTCCAAAACCAGACAACCGACTGCACTACCTCGGTCAACAGGAAGACCTCGAACGCGCTGATCGCTACGAAAAAATCTGGAAAATCCTCTCGGGCTACTCCTACGCCAATCCCAAAGTCCCCGAAATCAACGAAATCGTCCCGCTGCCACCCGCCAAACTGCCCGCCTGGGACGGCAAGCTGCAATGGCTCGAAGAACGCCAGGCCAACGTGCCACCCGAAAAACCCGGCGAAGCACTGATTCATCAACTGGCCAAGGCCAAACTGCTCGAGCCTGCCACCGGACGGCCCATGCCGGGTTCCTCGGCATTTATAGAGATCGACCACCTCAAAAGACCGATCTGCTTCAGCGGCCAAGCCTGTACGCATACCGGCTACTGGCAGGCGAA
>NZ_SCOO01000092.1:0-1211 GCF_005502415.1 Pseudomonas sp. G(2018)
TCACCCGCTACGAATACGCCGACGACCTGCACCTGGTCAGCCGACGGATCAACCCCGACGGCAGCGAACTGAAGTACCGCTACAACCACGCACAACTGTTGCTGACCGAAATCGAAAACGAGGCCGGCGAGCGTTATCGGCTGGACTACACGCCGGGCGGCTTGATCCGCCAGGAAACCGGCTTCGACGGTCGGCGCACCGCCTATGCCTATGACCTCAACGGTCGGTTGCTGGAAAAGACCGAGTTCGGCGATGACGGCTCAACACGCGTTACGGCCTATCAACGCGACAGCGCCGGACGCCTACTGGTCAAGACCTTGCCCGATGGGGTCAAGGTCGAGTACCGCTACGACCGCCTGGGTCGCTTGGTCAGTGTCGACGACGGCCAGGAGCATCCGCTGGCGTTCGATTACGACGCCCATGACCGGCTGATCACCGAACACCAGGGCTGGGGCACCCTGCGTTACGGCTATGACGCCTGCGGCCAGTTGCAGCACCTGCGCCTGCCGGACAACAGCCGCCTGAAATACCACCGGGCTCAGGGCGGCGCGCTGACCGCCATCGACCTCAACGGCACACGCCTGACCACCCACAGCTTTGTCGCGGGTCGCGAACAAAACCGCCAGCAAGGCGCATTGCTCAGTGAATACGCCTACGACGAACAGGGCCGCCTGCACGCTCACGCCGTCAGCCAACAGCAGCGTCCGTTGTACCGCCGCGACTATGCCTACGCCGCCAACGGCAACCTCCTGCAGGTCGACGACAGCCGCCACGGCCAACGCCGCTACCAGTACGACCCGCTCGACCGCCTGACCCACGTCCGCCACGCCCGTGATCAGGACCCGGAAAACTTCAGCCACGACCCGGCCGGCAACCTGCTGATCCACGACCGCCCCGGCCCCTGGCACCTCAAGGGCAACCACCTGCGGCGCCACGCCGACCGGCATTACGACTACGACGCCTACGGCAACCTGATCCGCGAGCAGCGTGGCAATGCTGTCACGGAGTACCGCTACGACAGCCAGCACCGCCTGATCGGCCTCCAGCTGCCGGACGGTCGCCAGGCGGCCTACCGCTACGACGCCTTCGGCCGGCGCATCGCCAAGACCGTCGACGGCCACACCACCCGCTTCTTCTGGCAGGGCGACCAACTCGTCGCCGAAAGCAGCCCAACCCACTACCGCAGCTACCTCTACGAACCCGGCAGCTTC
>NZ_SCOO01000093.1:0-1201 GCF_005502415.1 Pseudomonas sp. G(2018)
CCTTCGCGAGCAGGCTCGCTTGTATGGTAGGACTTGAAGGGAGGAGGAGGGACAAGGCTCGATTCTGACTGTTGACGCAGTACAGACCGTGGGAGATTTCGCCCCTCCTCCTTTCACCCAAGCGCCGATAAAGAATGCATCTGGCTCGGACCGACGATAGGAACAAGCCTGCGCCTCTGGGTGAGCCCTTCAAGTGCTCAAACCTTATCCCGGAGGAAATCCTGTGGCAATGCCGGTTCTTATCTCAAAGCCGATCGTAGGCGTGGATGTCGCCAAGAATGAACTGGTGATCTATCACGCCGAACTGGACCTGCTCGAAGAAATTCCCAACAACAAAGCCGCCATCCACAAGTGGTTGAAGGCCTTAGCGGGACCGGTGGCTATTGCCATCGAAGCCACCAATATCTACCACCTGGCGTTCGCTGACCTGGCCTATGAGGCCGGCTGCGTGATTTACATGGTGGGCGGTTATGAACTCAAACATTACCGTGAAGGCGTGAAGATCCGCGCCAAAACCGATGCCTTGGATGCCAAACTGCTTGCTCGTTATCTGAAAAACGAACAGGAAGAACTCCACCCGTGGACCCCGCCATCACCGCTGTACCGCCAGCTTCTGAGCCTTTTCCGCCGCCGGGCAGCCCTGGTTCAGGCAAGGGTCGGTTTGGTGCAAAGCTGGTCGAATGAGCCGTTGTTGAAGGCTGCTTTTTGCGCGCAAATAAAATCCATGCAGAAGCTTGAGACGATGATCGAAAAGACGATCAACGATCATCTCAAGAACGCCGGTTTACTGGGTCAGTTGAAGCGTTGCCTGAAAGTGGAAGGCATTGGTTTCTTGACCGGAGCTCGTCTGATTACAGCTTTTCAGCGAGGCGACTTCAGAAACGCAGATGCCTTCATCGCGTTTTTGGGAATGGATTTGCGGGTGTCGAAATCAGGACAAAAAGACGGTCGCCGGAGCCTGACTAAGCGAGGTGATCCAGAAGCGCGCAGGCTTCTACACAATGCGGCCATGTCGGCGAGTCGCACCGAAGCCTGGAAAGGGTTTTACCAAGAACAAAGAAGTCGAGGCTTCAGCACCACGCAGGCACTGGTGATGCTGGCTCGCAAGCTTGCTCGAGTGGTATTCGCCCTGCTTAAAGGACAGAGCGAATACCAATCAAAAGTGAGTTGAGGGTTTCCCTCAACCATAGAATCTCCCACA
>NZ_SCOO01000094.1:0-1109 GCF_005502415.1 Pseudomonas sp. G(2018)
TTAAGAGCTTTCGTCTCAACCGAGGCGCGCATTCTACAGCAGCCTCATTTGCTGTCAAGTGATTATTTTTCGAAGCTTTCAAGGATTTCCTTAACAACTTCAACCACTTGCGCCTTCGATCTCTCGTCAGCGGGAGGCGAATTCTACAGCGTTACTCGCTGCTGTCAACACCTCTTTTTCAACTTCCTTTCAGCTTCGATGACCTGAAGCAACCTGCCGCCGAAAGCTGCATAACTCATTGTTTACCAAGGAGTTTTCCGTTTCGACTGCGCCGGAAGTGGGGCGAATTATAGACACCTGAGATCTGACGTCAACCGTTAATTCCAGTTTTCTTTCAATAAGTTACGAGTGGCAGAAAATGAGCCCGCTCCCCCCACCCCCCGGAGGAGCAAGCCGCTCTTCTATATAGAGGGGAAATCGTTAGAGCACGCCGGACTCTTTGAAGTTAGCCACGGCACCGGCATCCAGCCCCAGCACCCGCTGTAGTACCTCAAACGTATGCTCCCCCAACAAAGGAGGCGCACGACGGTACTCCACCGGCGTCTCCGACAAACGAATCGGGCTCGCCACCTGCGGCACCATGCCGGCCAGCGCATGCGGCAACTCAATCGCCAACCCGCGCGCCTTGACCTGAGGATCGGCAAACATCTGTGCAAGATCATTAATAGGCCCACAAGGAACCCCCGCCTGCTCCAGCTGCGCCACCCATTCAGCAGTGGTCTTGAATACAGTGGCCTGGCGGATCAGTGGAATGAGGGCCGCCCTATTCGCCACCCGCAGTTTGTTGGTTGCGAAGCGCGGATCATCCGCCCACTGAGGCTGCCCGGCGACCTCCGCGAATTTGCGGAACTGCCCGTCATTACCCACGGTAAGGATGAAGTCGCCATCCGCCGTAGGAAAATCCTGATAAGGCACGATGTTCGGATGAGCATTCCCCAAGCGCTTGGGCGCATTGCCTGTCGTCAGGTAGTTCATCGCCTGGTTAGCCAGGCACGCCACCTGAACATCCAGCAACGCCATATCAATATGCTGACCGCCACCGTCATGATCACGATGCGCAAGTGCCGCCAGGATCGCGACCGTCGAGTAGAGCCCGGTCAAAATATCTG
>NZ_SCOO01000095.1:0-1083 GCF_005502415.1 Pseudomonas sp. G(2018)
GAGCAACCGGTCGACGCTCGAATGCTCGCGATGGGCGTTAACGAAATTACAAATCCGCAACACAGTCTTTTCCTGACCGATACGTCAACGCGTAGAATGCGCTGCCTTGCGCATCAAAAACCTTGGACGCTTCGCTTGTGAATTCCGTGACTGACACTACCGCCACAACCGCCACTCCCCGCACGACCCCGGTTCGCCAAGAACTCAAAGGCCTGCTCGGGCTGGCTCTGCCGATCATGGTCGCGCAATTGGCCACTACGGCCATGGGGTTCGTCGATGCCGTCATGGCTGGCCGTGTCAGTCCACGGGATCTAGCCTCGGTGGCCCTGGGCAACTCGATCTGGATTCCGGTCTATCTGTTGATGTCCGGCGTTCTGCTGGCCACCACACCCAAGGTCGCCCAACGCTTTGGCGCTGCACAACTTGACGAAATCGGTCCTCTGGTCCGCCAGGCCATGTGGCTGGCGTTGTGTGTCGGGCTGATCGGCAGCGGCCTGCTGCTCAGCGCCGAGCCGATCCTGCATTGGATGAAAGTCGATCCACAGTTGATCGAACCGAGCATGGGCTACCTGCACGGCATCGCCTTCGGTTTGCCCGGCATTGCTTTCTATTACGTACTGCGCTGCTACAGCGACGGCATGGGCCGCACCCGGCCGAGCATGGTCATTGGACTGTGCGGGCTACTGCTGAACATCCCGCTGAACTATGCGCTGATCTATGGCCATTTCGGCATGCCAGCCCTGGGCGGTGTCGGTTGCGGCTGGGCCAGCGGTATCGTGATGTGGTTCATGGCGTTGAGCATGGCCGGTTGGACCTGCTGGGCGCCCTTCTATGCCCACACACGCGTGCTGGTTCGTTTTGACCGTCCGCAATGGACGGTGATCAAACGCCTGGTGGGCATCGGCCTGCCGATCGGTATCGCGGTGTTCGCCGAATCCAGCATCTTCGCGGTCATCGCACTGTTGATTGGCAGCCTCGGCTCTACCGTGGTCGCCGGGCACCAGATAGCCCTGAACATCAGCTCGCTGCTGTTCATGATTCCTTATTCCTTGGGCATGGCGGTGACGGTAAGGGTCGGCCAGG
>NZ_SCOO01000009.1:0-229185 GCF_005502415.1 Pseudomonas sp. G(2018)
CCCCTGGACCATGAACGCCTCTGAAAAACCCCCTGCCCCACGCCACAATGACCTGATCTACGGCCTCGACGACCGCCCGCACCTGACCGCCACCGTGTTCGCCGCCCTGCAACACGTACTCGCCAGTTTCGTCGGCATCATCACGCCGACGCTGATCATGGGTAGCGCCCTGGGCCTGCAAAGTGAGATTCCCTACCTGATCAGCATGGCGCTGTTCGTCTCGGGCCTGGGCACTTTCGTGCAGGCGCGACGCTTCGGTCCGATCGGTTCCGGCCTGCTGTGCCTGCAAGGCACCAGTTTCTCGTTCATCAGCGTGATCCTCAGTGCCGGTTTCATGGTCAAGGCCCGGGGTGGCGGCACCGATGAAATCCTCTCGACGATCTTCGGCGTGTGCTTCTTCGCCGCGTTCATCGAAGTGGTGTTGAGCCAGTTCATCGGCAAATTGCGCATGCTGATCACCCCGGTGGTGACCGGCACAATCATCACGCTGATGGGATTGTCGCTGATCAAGGTCGCCATGACCGATATTGCCGGCGGTTTCGGCGCCCCCGATCTCGGCGCGGCGAGCCACCTGGGCCTGGCGGCGCTGGTACTCGGGACCATCGTGGTGTTGAACCGGGTGGACGTACCCTTCCTGCGCCTGGGGGCGATTGTCATCGGCCTGACCCTCGGCTATGTCGTCGCCTGGCTCCTGGGCCACGTCGATTTCGCCAGCCTGCCCGCCGTACCGCTGATGAGCGTACCGGTGCCGTTCAAGTACGGTTTCTCCTTCGATTGGGTGGCGTTCGTGCCGGTGGCGGTGATTTTCCTGGTGTCGCCACTCGAAGCGGCCGGCGACCTGACCGCCAACTCGATGATCTCCCGGCAGCCGGTCAAAGGCCCGCTCTACATCCGCCGGATCAAGTCCGGGCTGTTGGCCGACGGTCTCAACTCGGCCATGGCCGCCGTGTTCAACAGCATGCCGATGGTGACTTTCGCCCAGAACAACGGCGTGATTCAGTTGACCGGCGTAGCCAGTCGTTACGTGGCGTTTTTCATCGCCGGGCTGCTGGTGGTGCTGGGGCTGTTCCCGATGATCGGCGCGGTGCTGCAACTGATGCCCAAACCGGTACTCGGTGGCGCCGAACTGGTGATGTTCGGCACCGTGGCCGTGGCCGGCATCAAGATCCTCGCCGAAGCGGGCCTGCATCGACGCAATATGCTGATCGTGGCGATTTCCATCGGCATGGGCCTGGGTGTGGCGGCCGTGCCGGAAGTCTTGCGCGAGCTGCCCAAAGCGTTGCACAACATCTTCGAATCGCCGATCACGGTGGGTGCGCTGTGCGCGATCCTTTTGAATATCTTCCTGCCCGAGGAATTCATCGAGCTGGAAGAGGACGATTTCGATCCGGAAGCCTCGATCCTGCAGGTCATGGAGAACCCGGATGTCCCGGCCAAGGGTGAACCCGCTACAGCCGCGGTTGTCGCAAGGTTGAACAGTTAGATAAATGCTCGAGGGCTGAGCCACTGGCGGTTCAGCCCCTTCTTCTGAGAGCACATCCATGCGCCGCGTCCACGCGGGGGCTTGTTCGGCACGATGTGATTGGTGGACAGTAGCAAGCCGGTAACCGCTACATCTGAACCAGGGAGCTGCGAAGAACATGGACGCCACACCTACCCTTTACACCGAACGCTTGATCCTGCGCCCGCTGGAGCTGGCCGATGCCGAGGCCATCCAGCAACAGTTCCCGCATTGGGAAGTGGTGCGTTACCTCAACGCCCTTGTGCCGTGGCCCTATCCCGCCGACGGTGCGCTCACCTACCTGCGCGACAATGCCCTGCCGGCAATTGCCCGTGGCGAGGAATGGCACTGGACGATTCGCCTGAAATCGGCACCCGGGCAGTTGATCGGCAACATCAGCCTGATGAACGAACAGGACAACAACCGAGGCTTCTGGCTTGCTCCAAAGTGGCAGGGTCAGGGCTTGATGACCGAAGCCAGTGAGGCGGTCACTGCCTACTGGTTCGAAACCCTGGGACGAGACGTGCTGCGGGTACCGAAAGCGGCATCGAACACTGGCTCGCGCAAACTCTCGGAGCGCACCGGTATGCGCTTGATCGGCACCGATGAAGGCGATTTCGTCGGCGGGCGATTTGCCAAAGAGAACTGGGAAATCACCCGCGAGCAATGGCTGCGACAACGCTGAATGCCCTTTGTAGGAGCGAGCTCGCTCGCGATGGTCGTCAACGAAGACGCGGGAGACCTGAATAACCTCGGTGCTCTCAGGTTTTTCGCGAGCAAGCTCGCTCCTACAAGGGGTTATGCGGTGAATTTCACGCCGGGTCTGGCCCGTTCATCCACGCTCAACTCAAACACATCCGGGCGCGCGTAATGCCCGACCACGTCGTAGTCGTAACGGGCACGGATCAAGTCATCGGTGTCGATTTGCGCCGTGAGCAAACCGGCCTGGCCACGCAATGGCCCGGCCAGGATGTCGCCCATGGGACCTACGATCACACTGCCCCCGGCAATCAACGGTCGATCCGCCGGCCAGTTCGCCACTTCAATACCCAAGGCCTGCGGCGAGTCCTGAACCTGACAGGCGCTGACCACGAAGCAGCGGCCTTCGTGGGCGATATGGCGCATGCTGACCTGCCACATCTCCCGCTCGTCCACCGTGGGCGCACACCAAACCTCCACACCTTTGGCATACATCGCGGTGCGTAGCAGCGGCATCATGTTTTCCCAGCACACCACCGCGCCGATCCGCCCGACCTGGCTGTCGATCACCGGCAAGGTCGAGCCATCGCCCTTGCCCCAGATCAGCCGCTCCGTGCCGGTCGGCATCAGCTTGCGATGTTTGCCCACCAACCCCGCCTGCGGGTCGAAGTACAACGCGGTGCAATACAACGTACTCCCCGCCCGTTCGATGACGCCGATGACCAGATTCGCCCCCGTACGTGCAGCCAGGCCAGCCAGCGCTTCGGTTTCTGCGCCAGGTACGTCGATGGCATTGGCAAAATAACGGGCAAACGCCTCGCGTCCTTCCGGCAACCGATATCCCAGCTGCGTGCCGAAGCCCTCGCCTTTCGGGTAGCCACCGAGCAGCGCCTCGGGCATCACCACCAAGGCGGCACCGGATTCGATCATCGCATTTTCATAGGACAGGATCTGTTCCAGGGTCTGTGCCTTGCCACCGGGCAAGGCTCCGATTTGCAGGGCGGCAACTATTGACTTGGGCATCGCGGAAGCTCCGTTGGCGTCTGGTGTTGCTCATTTTCAATCGCCACCGACCATGAATAAAGCCCAACTTGCTGCTGAATGATATGAACCAAATGAATATCAACGACTCGGTGAGAAACGGGCCACCTGGTAAATGGTTCTTTGAACACCGGCTACTCTTTACATCGCTGCGGCAAAACACAGTGGGATCTGGACTCGAGGATCAGGATGAATAAAACCAAAAGACACCTGCTGGGCCTGGCGACCTTACTGCCAGCCGTCCTTGCCCAGGCCGATGACGGCGGTATCAGTTTCTGGCTGCCAGGCCAATTCGGTGCGCTGGCCGCGGCGCCTACCGAACCCGGTTGGAGCCTGCCGCTGATTTACTATCACCTCAGTGCCGAAGATGACGCTAACAAAGGCATTCCACGCGGTGGACGGACCACCTTTGGTCTTGATGCCAAAGCAGACCTGTTGTTCGCCTTCCCGACCTATACCTTTGCCGAACCATTGCTCGGAGCCCAGGCAGCCATCGCGTTGGGCGCCGCGGTCGCTCGCTCCGAGGCCAATGTCGATGCAACGCTGACCGGGCCACGGGGGCGCAACTTTTCCGGCGGCACGGACGACAGTTTGAAGGGAGCCAGCGATCTCTATTTATTGGGCACCTTGAAATGGAACCAGGGCGTTCACAATTTCATGGTCTACAGCATGGGCAATATTCCGGTCGGTGCCTACGACCCGGACAGGCTGGTCAATATTGGCCTGGGTCATGCGTCTCTGGATGCGGGTGGCGGATACACCTGGTTTGACAAGAAGAACGAGTTCTCCGCCGTAGCGGGCATTACCTACAACTGGGAAAACACCGACACCGACTATCAGAACGGTATCGATGCACACCTGGATTTGAGTGCCTCGCACTTCATTACCGACCAGACCCACCTGGGCCTCGTCGGCTACGTGTTCCATCAGGTCACGGGCGACAGCGGAAGCGGTGCCGTGTTGGGTGATTTCAAGTCCAAAGTGAGTGCTATCGGCCCCCAGGCCGGACACTTCTTCAAGGTGGGTAAAGCACTCTGGTACACCAACCTCAAGGGCTACTACGAGTTCGATGCGAAGAACCGGCCGGAGGGCTGGAACGCCTGGCTTACCCTGGTGGTTCCCCTATCCGAGTGACTTCCACATATCATGAACAGTGCTCCACTCACTGCTTAATGATATGAACCCAATGAATATCACCAACATCGATCTCAACCTGCTCAAAGTCTTCGAGGCGTTGCACGAGGAATCCAGCGCCAGCCGCGCCGCACTGCGCCTGGGCGTGACGCAATCGGCCGTCAGCGCGGCGTTACGCCGGTTGCGCGAGGTGTATGGCGATCAACTGTTCGTACGCACCGGTCGTGGCCTGTCGCCAACGCTCAAGGCCAATCAACTCAAGCCGGTGGTCAGCGACGCCCTGAACAAATGCCGCCAGAGCCTGGCCATGGTCGACCCCGGCGCCAGCCATTACGACGGACGCTCCGTGACCGTGGGCATGTCGGATGATTTCGAGATTGCCTACGGTCGGATTTTGATCGAAGAAGTCGCCCGCCGCGCGCCGAAGCTGCGCCTGATCTTTCGCCAGACCCACAGCCAGATCGTTGCCCAGGCCTTGATGGAGCGCAGCATCGACCTGGCGATCACCGCCGGCGGGTTTGCCGAACGCATGCTCAGTCGACAGGTGTTGGGTGAAGGGGGTTACGCGTGTCTGGTGGATGCGCTGAGCCTGGGCGCAGGCCAGCAAAACATCAGCCTTGAGGAGTTCGTTGCCCGCGAACACATCCTGGTGTCGTCGGGAGGCTTCATCGGCATCACCGACGAGGGGCTGGCGGCGTTGGGCATGAGTCGGCGCGTCTGTGCCTCGACCACCCATTTTGCGGCATTGCCGCACCTGCTCAAAGGCAGTCAGGCGGTGGCCACCATTCCGGCCCACGCGGCCCAAAGCATCGCGGCGCTCAGCGGACTGGCACTGCTGCCCTGCCCCCTTGCGTTGCCTCGCTACCCGATCGAACTGGGCTGGCGCACCAGTGCCCAGCTCGATCCGGTGGTGTTCAAGGTGCGCGAGGCGATTGTCGCGAGCTTTACGTAGGCGTTACTTGTTGGCGGCCATCAGGCGATTGACTTCGCTGCGCACCATGTTCGAGAACTCCGGTGGAGACATGCCGTCGAGTTCGGCGCGGACCCACTCGGCCCATTTGCCTTTGCGTTTGGCGCGCTCACCAAACAACCGCGCGGCTTCGCCCTTGGCTTTGCCCAGGTTGTTTTGCCAGAGTTCGAACAGACGGGATTTTTCATCTTCAAGCGCAGCGCGCTCGGCAAGGGATTTGTCGGCCAGATTGAAGCTCATGGGAATTTCCTGCTGCGTAAAATAGGCGACATCTTACACTGTAGGAAGAATCGTCCTGAGCAGGATTTGCATCCGGATCGAGTCTGCGCGCAAAGTCGCTGCAACTTTTCCAATCGCGGCGCACTCCATTGTTCACTGTCCACTCACCTGCAAGGAGTACTTCAATGGCCCGCAAAACCGCCGCCCAAGCCGCCGAAGACCAAATCAAGGATCAAGCCTTCAGCGAGCTTCAGGCTCTGATCGAAGAGTCGGAAAAACTGCTCAAAAGCAGCGCCTCACTGGTGGGTGAGGAAGCGGAGACACTGCGAGGGCAAATCGCCCTGAAACTCCAGCAGGCCCGGGACTCGGTGACCAGCGTGCGTAACCGGACACGGCCCGCGGTCGAAGCCACCGAAACCTACATCGGCGGTCATCCCTGGCAAACCGTGGCGGTTTCCGCCGGTTTTGGTCTGGTGGTGGGGTTGCTGCTGGCCCGCCGGTAAACCTCGCTAAAAAAAACCGGTTTCAGTCAATGCACAAAACCTGTGGGAGCGGGCTTGCCCGCGAATCGGGTACATCAGCCGACACATCGTTGCCTGACACGCCGTCTTCGCGGGCAAGCCCGCTCCCACATTGTGTCAAATGCCGGCCAGTTCCCGCAGATTCGCCAGCGTCTGCGCATCCAGCGCAATGCCATTGTCCTGCGATTTGGCACGTTGATAATGGCGCCGATCCCCCGGTAATCGCTTCAATCCCACGCCGTGCATCTGCCGCACCAGCTCCTGGCTGCGCTCGGCAAAGCTCTGCCCGGCGGCTTTGCTCGGGTCGATGACGATCAGCAATTGACCGGTCCACGGCGTCTTGGCACCGGGGTGATTTTTCCAGTCGAACTCGAAAGAAAAATTGCCCCCGGTCAATGCTGCGGCCAACAGCTCGACCATCATCGACAACGCCGAGCCCTTGTGCCCGCCGAACGGCAGCAACGCGCCGCCTTCGAGAATCGCTTTCGGGTCCTGGGTCGGCTGACCAAGGCCGTCCACACCCATGCCCGGTGGCAAGCGCTCGCCCTTGCGTGCGGCAATCTGCACATCGCCATGGGCAATGGCGCTGGTGGCCAGATCGAACACAATCGGCTCGCCATCGGCACGAGGCGCGGCAAAGGCGATGGGGTTGGTGCCGAACAACGGCCGGTCGGCGCCATGGGGCACCACACAGGTCATGCTATTGACCACACTGAGCGCCACCAGCCCTTCATAGGCGAACGGCTCGACGTCTGGCCACAGCGCAGCAAAATGGTGAGAGTTGCGAATAGCGAGTACCGCGATGCCGGCGCAGCGGGCCTTTTCCACCAACAAGGCCCGCGCCGCCGCGAGCGCCGGTTGCGCAAAGCCGTTGCCGGCATCGACCCGCACAAACCCCGAAGCCACATCCTCGACCAGCGGAACGGCCTTGCCGTTCACCCAACCGCTCTGCAACGTCGACACATAACCGGGCATGCGGAACACCCCGTGACTGTGGGCACCATCGCGTTCGGCGCCCGCGCAGTTTTCAGCCAGCACCCGGGCGACATCGGCAGAGGTGCCGTGACGCAGGAATATCTTCTCAAGCAATGCCGTCAACTCAGCGAGCGACAGGTTTTGCGAGACAACAGCAGACACATGATCGAGTGGTGCAGACATCTGAAGCTCCAGACTAATTATTGGAGGGAACAACAGCGTAGGTAGACCGCCGATTAACAACGCGCGGCGAGCGACCTGTCAACCCTTCGATAGCGCCTGCTTGCATGAACATCGGTTGCCGTGGCGTTAACTATCTACCACCTTTGGCATGGCTGAGGTTTTTAGTCTCGAGTCTCAACCCAACGGCGCTGCACATTGCGCCCTGCATGAGATTCGACAATGCCTGCACCGAACCCTCCACTGTATTTCCCACAAGCCCGGCATTCTCAAGATCAATGGACCGAACTTGGCGAAATTCACGGGCTGACGCAAAAGGACTTCGAGTGGATCCGCCATGTGCAATGGTCCACTCATGCTTTACGCAGCCAACAGACCCCTCCGATGCTCGCCGAGACCATTCTGGTCAGCACGGGCGAGCGGTCCGTCACCCTGGCGGGCTGCTTCGTGTTGAGTACCACGCCCGGCGACCAAGGCGAGATTCTCTACACGCCGTACGCAGGCATAAGGAAATTCGCCAGCCGCACGTCCCTGTCCGGGCAACTCAAGCGCCGACTGGACAGCGCAAACGAAGACGATGACTTGCTGGCGTTCCTGTCGTTGTCCGCACGCAAAACCCTGACGGAAGCCACCGACA
The DNA here is from genome assembly GCF_005502415.1 of Pseudomonas sp. G(2018). Taxonomy (NCBI): domain Bacteria; kingdom Pseudomonadati; phylum Pseudomonadota; class Gammaproteobacteria; order Pseudomonadales; family Pseudomonadaceae; genus Pseudomonas; species Pseudomonas sp. G(2018). Next base: position 7,878 of record NZ_SCOO01000009.1, read on the forward strand.
TAAAGGTCACCTTCCAGACGATCGACGGGGACATATTCGACGATCAACGCACCCTTATCGAAAGCAACCTGCGCAATAACGATCAGGCCATGATCGACGAACTGCAAAAGTTGCCATCGCTCGACGCGTTGCTCGACACCGTGCTTGAGGAGCTGCTCAAAGCGGACTTTCCGGGACTGGACCAGCGCCGCACCCAAGTCGATTTTTACGCCGAAACAGCCGGCACCGCCGAGGGTTCGCCAAGCACAAGGTTCCGACGCTGGAACCACTCCCTGTCCTTGCGTGAAGCGCTGTTGTTGTATTACCGCCATCAGAGCTGGCCGACCGGGCAGCGTACTGAGTTCTCTCATCCGCAAAAGTCAGCGCAAGCGGCCGATCAGCAACGCTGGGAAACGGCGATCAAACACGCGGCCGATGGCCTGGTCGGCAAGCTGTCCGCGCTACTGCAACGTTACTGGAATGAGGCGAGCGTCGACGGCGCCACGCGCCGGGCATTCTTTTCGCGGGCCGTCGTCGAACAGGCGCGGGCAGATCTGCTGCTCAAGCGCGAAGCCGAGGTCATCAGCCCGGAGCAAAGCCGTGCCTTGCGACGACTGATACAGTCGACCCTGCAAGCGTCCTCCTCACTGACCCTCGAAACCGTGCGCCTGTGGGAGTACCCGCCCAACTATGTGGAACTCGCGGGTTCCCTGATGATCAGTCAGGACAGTTCCAATGCCTTTCTTTACACCCCCGCCAACGGGTTTGAGGTTTTGAAGGATTATTCGCACCTGAAAGCCACCCTGCGCAAAAAATCCATGGTGGCCGGCCACGACGATGAACTCTATGACCTCATGAGCCTGGAAGAGCGCCAGCGCTTCATTGGCTTCGATGAACCACAGGTGTCTGGCAACATCGTCAGTGGCTCGGTATTCGCGGCACTTTTCGAAGCGATCATCAGCAAACAGCAGAGAAACCTGGAATACGCCTTTGAGGTTTTCCGGCACAGCGACGGCGCGGTGAATATCCAGGCGTTTTTCGACAAGGCACTGGATATGCGCTCCATGATCAACGCGCGATTGCCGACGCTGCACACCCAGGAACGATGGAGTACCCGGCCCGTCTTGTCCGGCGCTCAGCCGTCCATGGTACTTGAAGACACGGCGGCGGGATTCGTCAAGACCTTCAATACGATCGAATCAGCGCTGCTCACGGAATTTGTGGCCCAACCGGTGGACACCCTGGCGCAACAACGGACGTATCTGGAACTCATGAAACCGCGACTGGCCCACGCCCTTTCCGTCGGCGTGCGGGGTGAGGCCAGCCTGCGGGAGCTGGCCGGCAAGCTGCGAAACGCCGATTGGCATCTTGTCGATACAGTCTTCAATCCAGACAAGCCAGACCGTAAAACCCGCGCGGCCGTCTGGGGGTTTCACCCGGATGCTTTTTCACTGGTCCTTGAATGCTCCGGCGAAGCTGACGTTCTGCCCTTGGCCAATTGCGTCCTGTTGACCGAGCGTGGTGGCCTGGATGTGCATCATTCCGGGCGTGCGATCCTATGGACGCCGGCGGCGGGGCTGGAAGTCTTCGAGACCGTTGGCAGCGCACGGCAACAGCTGAATCTGCGCCTGCTCGACGCCGGCAGGCGCCTGGTTCTGCTGGAAAACCTCTCCCCGGCCCGGTACAGATTCCACCGGCGCTACTCGCTCAATTCGTTTCGACTGATCGAGGGCAATCTTTTGCAGCACCTCGCGCAGTCCGGCATCGATCTCTTCCTGGCACGCTGCGAGCAGGTTCATGCCTGGAATCTGACCACCGCCAAACAGACCGAGATGCTCAAACGGCTTGTGCAAACCAGCATTGATACCAATCTGCGAAGAGCCACTGCGATCGCCCAGGCGATCACCCTCCAGCAGTCCTTTCCCGCCTGGCTGGGCATGGCGCCCGTGGAGGAACAGCAACTGCATGCCGAACTGCTCCAGCAATACCTCAACAATGTTCACGATGACAAAGACTATCTGCACGGCATAAAACCACTGGCAACCTATGTCCATGAAACGTTGAAAACCCTGCTCGCCAGCCGGTTTACCGATGCATTGCTGAACCCCGACGATATCGAGATCACCCCCAACCTGGCCCTCGCGGGTTCGGCTCAATCCTTGACCGAGTTTGCCCTTAACCACGTCAACGTGGCCCAAGGCACGGGTTTCAACGTTGCTTCGAAAACCACCAGACTCTTGCCAGCAAACCTGGACCAGGCCGCGGTCAGGCAACTGTTGCTGTCACTGGACATTGAGGGCGCCTACGCCAGACAGGTGACCGAAAAATTAATGACTGACAGCACTCAGGCGGTTCCGCGTTGGCAACGTTTTATCCGGCAAGTGCCTTGGCAACTTCTGCACCAGGCCCACGCGTTGAAGTTGCAGCGACGTTTATCCGACGACGCCTTTGACCTGATTCGACAAGTGCTGGATATGCCGGACGCGGTGGCCCGCGCTGCCGTCAGTGGCGCCCATGCCATCGTTCGACCGCTACAACTGATCAAGACGGCTGGCGCCAGTGCTGTCGCGGCCCAGGGACTGTATTTGATCAGCCCCGGGACCGGACGGAAAGGTACGCACGTCCTATACGCGCCCTATTACAGCGGTGAGGTATTTACCGAGTTTGACGACGATTCGAGCCTTGTCGCGGCGTTCAATACACCCGGGCCGCTCCAGGATTTTTTGCTGCGGCGCCTGCCGGACCATGAGCGCGCGGGATTTCGCAACCTGTTCAAGGCAACGGCGGGGCAAATGAGTGAAATAACACTCGGGTCCAACGTGATCGGCGGCAACTTGCTGACTCACCTGTTCAACGACAACACCGCCCTGCTGCCACGGATGCTCGCCAGCCGATCGCAAACCGATGGGGCCGCGGACTGGGAAACGGTCAAGCAGTTGTTCAGTGCCGGCATCAACCTGATTTCCGGTTTGTTGCCCGGCAAGCTCGCCTACGGGAAATTTCTGTGGCAAGCCTTCAAGGACTATGAAGACTCGGCCGAGGGGTTGCAGGATCACCACTGGAAACAATCACTGCGCGATTTCATCGACGGCACCGTGCAAATGCTGACACTGGGCAGATTGTCCCTGGAAGCCCAGGTCGAAACAGCATTGCCCACCCCGCCCGACACCTCGCAGGTCGCGACGAACGTGGTCGCGCAGACATGGTCGCAGCTGAAATCCACTTCGCCACAGCGCACCATGCTGCAGCCTTTCGAAACCACGGCCGTCCAATTGAAGGATCTGGAAAAAGACAGTGTCACCGGAACGTACCAGGACGCCGCCGGCACCCTTGAGTATGCCCCCGTTGCGGGAAAGGTTTATCCGGTGAAAAAAAACGGGGTGGCGGCCTGGCAGATGATCAAGGACAAGCAGGAAGGTCCTGCTCTGCTGGCCACCCGCGACAAGCAGCTGGTCATTGATCCGGACATCCATGCCGTCCGCTACGGAAAAGCCTTGTCGACAATGCACAACAGATTCGTCGCCAGCCACGAAGCCCGACAGATATTGAACATCGAAGCCCGAGGCATGGCGCAGATTCGGGCCATGTACCCAGATAGGGCCGCCTTGATCGTGAGTGCCCTCGATATGGCTCGCTATTATGCATTCAACAGCCTGCATAACCTTTCGCTGCTCAGAGCGCTGGTCCCGGGTACACGACTGGAAACATTTCTTAAAGAGTTCTTTGATGTCAGCACAGTCGACAACAGCTTGCTGGACAAAATCAAAGAGGCCATCGTCCCTGTCTGTCAGGCGTTGGTGGATACCGAGGACGATATGCTCAATGGCAATCAATTGGTTGTGGGTTCCTGTAGATACCAGTCATCCGATGTGGTCGCGTTCGTCAATGTGAACGATCCAGACAGGCGCGTGCACCTCTCGGAGCATTTTTTCCGACCACAGCTTGATTGGTATAAATCGTCGTTGACCGAACCCTTCGATGTCGACGTCCATGCCATGGCTGCCGGGTTGATCCACGAAAAGGCCCATCAGAAAAAAAATGCAGTGGACATTGTCTACGTGGAAGCGAGGCGTCCATTCAGCGATCTTGTGGAGACCATCACCGGTGAGGGCCGGGCAATGAAAGCATCCCAGGTCGAACTTCAGCGCGAAGCGCTTTCGTTGCGCACACCGAGGGAGGAATTGTTTGCCCGCTGGAGCGACGGTCTCAAGTCATGGATCAGCTTCGACTCACTGCCGCATGCCTATGAAGAGTCCCACGCCATCCTCAAAATTACCGGCTGCTCAACGATAGATCGGGCCAGAGACGCCTTCTTGAACAGGCATAACGCCGAACATCGAATCAACATCATTTTGCATAATGCCGACTCGATAGCGCTGCTGATCTGTGAGATAGGCCGACAATTGGACCCGGTACCGGAACGCCCCCTGTAGGAGCGAACTCGGCTCCGGGCGGCGTTCCGACGATGTACGCCGGAGCAACGCGAGTTATCAGGCGCCCTGCGTTATTGTTGACGTTTTTCGCGAGCAGAGCTCGCTCCTACGGATCGTTTTGATCATTTTTTCACGTTGTTTAATCATACTGCTGCTCATGGGCGTGCCTTTGCGCCCACACAGGCGAAAAAATCTGCACTTTGATGTTTAATCGCCATGATCGATGTTCTCGCAGGCTGCCCTCAAGGTTAGAATGGCGCAAATCAGGATGAGTCAATGACCGACAGCCCTTTCTCACAAGCCGAATACGATGCCATCACCGATGCCGCTGCGCACTGGTGCATGCGCTTGCACGCCAATGATTGCACTGCGCAGGAACGCCTGGCGTTCGAGCAGTGGCGGGATGCTCATCCGCTGCACGCCTTCGAGTACGAGGCCATGCTGGAAATCTGGGAAGTCGCGGGCGATCTGCCGCGCCCGGAGCCTGTCGTCGTGCCGATGGTTCAAGTGAAACCGCAAACCCCATGGCGCACCTTTGGCATGGCCGCCGCCGTTTGCGCCCTGGCTGTGCCTTTGGCGGCTTACAGCGGCTGGAACCTCGGTTGGCTACCGGATTCGTACCAGCATTTCGAGAGTACTGACAATGTGCGTCAGGTCACTTTGAAGGATGGCAGTCAGGTCGAACTGAACCTGGGCACCGAGCTGACCTACAGCAACTACAAGGACCATCGCCAGGTCACCCTGAAAAAAGGCGAAGCCTTTTTCAGCGTCGCCCACGACACCGGTCACCCGTTCGTCGTGAAGGCAGCCGAAGGGAAAATCAGGGTCACCGGGACCCAGTTCAACGTCTGGATGTATGAAGACCAGGTGAAAGTGAACCTGATTGAAGGCTCGGTGCTGGTCAGCAGCAACGATGACCTGCCGGGGGACGGCTTGAGGCTCGGCCCATCGATGCAGGCGAGTTATGGCCATGGCGATTTCATTCCGCGGATCAGCCAGACCTATGACAACGACAACTCGCTGGCCTGGCGCAGCGGCAAACTGGTCCTCGACAATCTGGCACTCAACGAAGCGCTGCCACTGATCAATCGTTACCTGGAAACCCCTTTAGCAGTTGCCGACAACAGCACCGGTGCGATCCGCATCGGCGGCATCTACAACATCAAGGAACTCGACACCCTGGTGGCGACCCTGCCCAAGGTGCTGCCTGTCTACCTGACCCGTAACAAGGACGGCAACCCGGTCCTCAACTCTATTCCGCAACGCACCCCGAAAAGCTGAAGGCCGCCACCCTTGCCGGGAGCGGCCTTCATCCAGCGTTCAAACACCTGTCACTTTACTGCGCAACCACCTTCCCGGCCTTTTCGTCCTGTTCACGGATAGTCTGTGCCTGATAGTGCGGATCGGACGTGATCTGCTGCTCGGTAAACGGCAACACACTCAACTGCTTCTTCGAAAACGCCAGGGTCTGGTCATTGGCGTGTTTCGACGCCGGATCACTGGAGAGCGAGAACGCCAGCAGTCCGCGGGCCTGCGGCCCCTTTTCGTCGAAGGTCACGACTTGCAAGTAGCTTGTGCCGCTGACGACTTCGCGTTTGCCGTCGGTGCGGGACACGCTCTGAATCGCGTTGTAAACCCCCAGCGCCCCCGGCCCACCGTGGATCGGTGTTTGCCGGCCGCCACTGCTCACCACCTGGATATCACCCCAACGGCTGTCCGGCTTGAGCCCTGACGCATTGACCTGTTCGACCGACGCCAGCATTGCCTGGCGCAGCGCCTGCGCCACTTCAGGCCGGTCGACCGCCAAGCCGCGCGGCGTGTGTTCCGGGTCTTTTGGATCGAATGCCACACGCCAGACATCCGGGGCCTGTTCCAGAGGCTCCATGACATTTTGGAAATGCACGAAGCCCAGGCCACTGTCGAGGTTCGCCTTGCGGTCCCAGGCCTTGAGGCTGGCACACAGCGGCGCCAGTTTTTTTCCATCGGCGCCCAGATCGGCCGCGCAGAATTGCAGCAGGTCCGGCATGACTTGCGCGGCCTGATACACCTGATCATCCATCACCATGTGTTGCAGATCCATAGCCTTGAGCGGGCCGGCCTTGGCCAGTGTACTCAGGCGATCCAGGGCAAATCGCGAGCGCAAGCCCAAGGGCTGGCTGTCCTGGCTGATCAATGGCGAAAAACCGGTCAGCGGCTGCGCCGGGTTGGCCATCCACGCAGAGTCGTTGGAGTGCTGCACGAAGTCCTTGCGCAACAGTTGCGGCAACTTGTCCGAGGCATAAATGCCCTTTTGCGCGGCTTGCGGGTCAATGTCCCAGGCACAGGCGCTGTTGGAGCCGTCGAGGACGATCATCTGCAGGCCAATGCGCGGATCGCTGCACTGTGCCAGCTTCTCGGCGCTGACGTTCGGCACCACCGACAGGTTCATGTACAGCGTTTGCCCCAGATCGTCCGCCGCCAGGGTGTTGACCCACGGGATACCCTGGATCTTGTGTACCGAATCCTGAAACTCCTTGAGGTTATCGGCACGATTCATGGCGTACCACTGCTGCAATACGCGGTCGTTATCCAGGTTGGCGTCACGCAAGCTGTATGCAAACTGGTTGTCCCAGTCCAGTTTTCCAGGCCACTGCACAATCGGGCCGAATTGCGAGCTGTAGACCACACGGGAAACCGCCTTGACCGAACCATCCGGCTGTTTCACGTCGATCGTCAGCGTCTGTTTCTGCATGGGCAGGGATTTGCCGTCGAGCAGGTACCGGGTCGAATCCTTGGGGTCCAGTTGCAGGCGGTACAGGGTGAAATGCTTGGACGAATCCACGGTGTGGGTCCAGGCCAGATGCTGATTGAAACCGATGTTGATCATCGGCAGACCGGGCAACGCCGCGCCCATCACGTCCAGTTTGCCGGGAATGGTCAGGTGCATCTGATAAAAGCGCATGCCGCCGACCCACGGGAAGTGCGGATTGGCCAGCAACATGCCGCGTCCGTTGAAGGAGCGCTCGGCACCTACGGCCACAGCGTTACTGCCGCGATCCAGGGCAAAACGCTGCATGCGTGAATCGGCCAGCTGAAACGCTGTGGTTTTACCGGCATAACTGGCGACTGCAGCCGGTGGCGTGGCGCCGGCCAGTGCTTCGGCAAACTGGCCTACGCCACCTTCCACCAGCAGGCGACGGGTCAATTTGACCAGATCTTCGGCGGTGATGTCCCTCACCCACGCGCCCTGGCACTGCTGCGGTAGCCCCCGGGCCCGACGCTCTGTCAGGGACCGGTTATAACCGGCCACATATCCCTCGACCAGCGCGCGCACCTCCGGGGGTTGCGCCTGCCAAAACCCGGCAACGGCCCGGGGCGTGTTCAGCCAAGTGAAAAACAGATCGCTGACCCGGTTCTCGCGCTCTTCGACTGTGAGCTGATCCGGACCGAAAAATCGCGAACGTTGACCGTTCACCGTGACGATCTCATTGGCCAGCAAACACAGGTTATCCTGAGCATAGGCATAGCCGATTCCGTAACCGAGCCCCCGCTCGTTCTCGGCCCGAATATGTGGCACGCCGAAACTGGTCCGGCGGATATCGGCACTGGCCTGCTCAGGCTGGCTGCGGGCATTTGCCGCAAGACTCAGCCCCAGAAATACACCTGCCAGGCTCAACCTGGTTAACTGGCTGGAAATAATCACACTCGCTCCTGATCGAAAAACGATGGTCACAGTTCTGCGTACTGACACGCACTGCGCATCCTTTCAGGGACGAAGCAAACGGCAAAAATTTAGGAGAGAGGACCGCGATCCTGCGGCACCTGACCGACCGGTAACGCCATGATGACGAAATTTCTACATTTAAGTCTTCATGATTTGCGTGGCTCATACGTCTTGTTAGGTAAGAGCGCCCATTTTTCCTGATCAGGCTCTGAAAAGGAGTTTTTGCAATGTACAACTCGCAACTGCCAACGGACGGTAGCAACGCACCAAAGAGTACTTCCATCGGGGTCGGAGTCTTCGACCAGCGTACCGAGCGCCACGGCAACGAGCGGATTCGCTTCCTGCTCAAAAGCTTTGGCCTGCGAACCAGTCTGATTCGTCTCAAAGTCATCGACGCCCTGCTGACGGCCGCCGAAAACGACCGCAGCCTGGGTGTGCGCGGGGTGCACAGTCACTTGCTGGAGCTGGATATCCCGTTGTCTTTCCTGAGCGTGCGCGAAGTGTTGAAACGCCTGTGCAGCGAAGGCGTGATCGTGCTCAACGAAGACAAAAGCTACAGCCTGGACCCGCGGGCTGCTGCCGTTTTGCAGCACCACTGATAACGCCTTACCTGTGGGAGACGGCTCAGGGCTTGACCTTGCGCCGCATCACACCATTGATGACCACCACAACCACCGCCACGCCAATGGCGATGTACTGGAACAGTTTTTCGCTGATAACCCCGGTGTTCTGCAAGTAAGTCAGGCCAAACATGATCCCCAGCACGGCCAGGGCGATCAGAAGGGAATATTTCAAACGTTGCGACTGGGTCATTGGCCATTTCCTGAAACTGAAAAAAATGTATCCGCTTTGTATCCGCATGCATGCCAAGCCCCTACCGTTTTCCGGGGATGAGGCGCAGCAAACAGGGTCTCATGTTACAGCCGATGAAGCGTTTTGGCTTCATTGCGGCGATAACCATGAGGATTTTCAAATGTTGCGTCGAATCACACTGCTGATTCCCCTGCTGGCCCTGCTATCCCTGAGCGGCTGTATCGTCTTCCCCCACGGTGGCTGGCATCATGACCGTCATTACGATGACCGGAGCGAACCGGGTTATTACCCGCATCGCTAACAACCCCGACCTTCTGCAGGAGCTGAGCTTGCTCGCGATGGACGTCAACGATCACGCGGGCTACCCGAATGATCGCGTTGCCCGAACGTTTTTCGCGAACGGGCTCGCTTCCACAGAGGCGATGCCTCGAACAGAAACTGACAAATCTGTAATCTCGCCCTCATCTCCCTGACAGCTGTGGTCTACGATCATGAAGCTGCCCAGCTTGTAGTAATTCGAAACAAACCTTGAAGGTGTGGCCGGAAAAACCGGTCAGAATGCGTTTTTTCGCCCGCAATCCGAGACCCGTCACGACATGCGAACCTCTCTGCGTCTGGCTGCCTTGAGCGCCCTGTTCATTTCCTCCCTGGCCCAGGCCGCCGACCTGATTCCGATCGAAGTTCACCGCGACGCCAATTGCGGCTGCTGCAAGAAATGGATCAGTCACCTGGAGGCCAACGGCTTCAAGGTCGAGGATCATGTCGAAGCCAACATGAGCCAATTCAAGCAAGCGCATGGCGTGCCACCGCGCCTGGCGTCGTGCCACACCGGTTTGATCAACGGCAAATTCGTCGAAGGCCATGTCCCGGCCGATCAGGTATTGGCCCTGAGCAAGCGCGATGACCTTCTGGGCGTGGCCGCACCCGGCATGCCCATGGGCTCACCGGGCATGGAAATGGACGGCATGAGCGATGCCTATCAGGTGATCGGCCTGAAAAAGGACGGCACGGATGTCATCGTGGCGGACTACCCCGCCCATTGATCTTCAGCGCCTACATTGGCTTGTTTCTGGCGGCCTTCGGTGCCGCCACGCTGCTGCCCCTGCAATCCGAAGCCTTGCTGGTCGGCCTGTTGCTCAGCGACCGGTATTGGTTGTGGTCACTGCTGGCGGTAGCAACACTGGGCAATGTCCTCGGCTCGCTGGTGAACTGGTGGCTGGGGCGTGCCATCGAGCGCTTCCGCGACCGGCGCTGGTTTCCGGTCAGCCCTGCCCATCTGGAAAAAGCCCGAATTCATTATCAGCGCTATGGTCATTGGTCATTGTTGCTCAGTTGGCTGCCGGTGATCGGTGATCCGCTGACCCTGGTTGCCGGGGTGATGCGCGAACCGCTGGGGCGCTTCCTGCTGATCGTGACCCTCGCCAAAGGTGCCCGTTATGGCGTGCTGGCCCTGGCCACTCTGGGCTGGATGGGTTGAACCAACCGGCGCGGCCATTGCCTGTTTAATGTCGCCCTAATCAAGCCGATCCAGCATCGGCGGATTTCCTATGGAGTTCACCCATGCGTTTGCCCCTCACCCGCTGGCTACCCGGTCTGCTGCTGACCGCCGCCCTGCCCGTCATCGCTCACGCCGAGCCCCCGGCATATGGCCCTGAACTGCAAGGTTTCGAATACCCCTACACGGTCAAGCATTTCGCCTTCGAGTCCCAAGGTAAATCCCTGCAGATGGGTTACATGGACGTCGCTGCCCACGGCAAGGCCAACGGGCGCAGCGTGGTGCTGATGCACGGCAAGAACTTTTGCGGTGCGACCTGGGACACCTCGATCAAGGCCCTGAGCGACGCCGGTTACCGGGTCATTGCCCCTGACCAGATCGGTTTCTGCACCTCCAGCAAGCCGGACAACTATCAATACAGCTTCCAGCAACTGGCGAACAACACCCAGCAATTGCTCAAGGCCCTCGGCATTCAGAAAGCCACCCTGCTCGGCCATTCCACCGGCGGCATGCTCGCCACTCGCTATGCCTTGCAATACCCCGAACAGGTCGAACAACTGGCTCTGGTCAACCCTATCGGCCTGGAGGACTGGAAAGCCCTGGGCGTGCCTTATCGCACGGTGGATCAATGGTACGAGCGCGAGCTGAAGCTCACCGCCGAAGGCATCCGCAACTACGAACGCAACACCTATTACGGCGGGCGCTGGAAGCCGGAATTCGATCGCTGGGTGGACATGCTTGCCGGCCTGAACAAAGGCCCGGGGCATACGCAAGTCGCGTGGAATTCGGCCCTGATCTACGACATGATCTTCACCCAGCCGGTGTACTACGAATTCCAGAACCTGAAGATGCCGACGCTGTTGCTGATCGGTACGTCCGATACTACGGCCATCGGCAGTGATATCGCCCCACCGGAGGTCAAGGCGAAGATCGGCCACTACGAGGTTCTGGGCAAGCAAGTGGCCAAACTCATTCCCCAGTCGACCCTGGTGGAATTCCCCGGCATGGGCCACGCACCACAGATGGAAGAGCCGGCGGAGTTTCACAAGGCGTTGCTTGACTGGCTGAACAAAACCAACCCCGTGCGTTAATGAGGTAAGGCTGATGGCGGTGCAGATTGCAGTGATTGACGATTGGCAGGATGTGGCCCGAAAAGTGGTCGATTGGTCCTTGCTGGAAGACATCGGCCAGGTGAATTTTATCCACGACTACCCGACCGACAATGAAACACTGGCGACGCGCCTGGAAGCCTTTGAAGTGATCTGCGTGATGCGTGAACGCACCCGGTTTGATGAAGACCTGTTGCGCCGCTTGCCGAACCTCAAGCTGCTGGTAACCGGCGGCATGCGCAACGCTGCGCTCGACTTCAAGGCCGCTGCCGCCCTGGGTATTCAGGTGTGCGGCACGGACAGCTACAAACACGCAGCGCCCGAACTGACCTGGGCCTTGATCATGGCCGCGACCCGCAACCTCGTGGCCGAGGCCAACGCGTTGCGCGACGGCAAGTGGCAGCAAGGCCTGGGTGGCGACCTGCATGGCAAAACCCTGGCGATCCTCGGCCTGGGCAGCATCGGTCAGCGGGTGGCACAGTTCGGTCAGGTTTTCGGCATGCGTGTGATCGCCTGGAGTGAAAACCTCACCGCGGAGCGAGCCGCGCAAGTGGGCGTGACTTATGTCAGCAAACAGGCGTTGTTCGAACAGGCTGACGTATTGTCGGTGCATCTGGTCCTCAGCGACCGCTCCCGAGGGCTGGTGGATGCCGAGGCATTGGGCTGGATGAAACCCACGGCACTGCTGGTCAATACCGCGCGCGGGCCGATTGTCGATGAGGCAGCGCTGATCAAGGCCTTGCAGAAACGGCGCCTGGCGGGTGCGGCGCTGGATGTGTTCGATATTGAGCCGTTGCCGGCTCATCATCCGTTCCGGACCCTGGAAAATGTGCTGGCGACGCCGCATGTGGGGTATGTCAGCCGGCAGAACTACCAGCTGTTTTTCTCGCAAATGATCGAGGATATTCGGGCGTGGTCCGTGGGGGAGCCGATTCGGTTGCTGAACTAATACCGAGTCATCGTTCATCGTCGGAACGCCGCCCGGAGCAAGCCCGCTCCCACACTGATCTCGGCGGGTCGCAAATCTGCGTCCAACCATGGACCTTGTGGGAGCTGGCTTGCCAGCGATTAGGCCAGCCCATACACCGCAGAAGCCAAAATAATGCACCGCAATGGTGCGAACCCACTGTTCACCCACGCACACCGATGTGACAGTTCTGCTTCATTTTCATCCGATTTCACAAAAAAACCTGCCCTTCGTCGGTGCGCAAGCCTTGTAATCCGGCACGTCCGTACCTCTTTAAACCGATTGTCGAACAATTTTGCCATCTGGGCTTTACCGCTCTAAGTTCTGGTCTAGGCTCACTTTCGCGGGGCAAGACCGGTCGGTCACAAAGCGGAAGAATAATCGAAACTTTTGCCGTTCGTGATCGGTCGACTGAAAGGAAGGTGCGTTGCGACTGGTGCAATCCTTGCAATGGCTACTCCACCCAAACTGCTTCAGCGCATTGGGCAGCGCTTGCTCACCGATGTGCAGCGCTTTTGCGCCCGGCCACAGGATGTTTGGCCAATGAAAGACCGTTTGCCAGAGCTAAGAATTAGATCAACAACACGGGAGATTCATATGATCAGTGCGGTTTTAGATGTACAGGGAGAACGTGCTCATCAGCATGTCGGCGAATCGAGCGCCGTTAGTGTTCCCACTGCCCAGTCGATCAACGTTACCGGCACCAGAACCCTGGCTCCGGTGGCGAAACAGAATCCCAATCGCAAAAAAGTGTTGTTCGTCACGTCGGAGATTGCCGACCTGGTGAAAACCGGAGGGCTGGGTGACGTTTCCGCCGCCTTGCCGCGGGCCATGACCCATCTGCACGACGTACGGGTGTTGATTCCCGGTTACCCGCAGGTGATGCACAGCGAAAATCCGATTCATATCATTGGTGAGCTGGGCGGGCATGCCGCGCTGCCACCCTGCAAGATCGGCCGCATGGACATGCCCGACGGCCTGGTCATTTACGTGTTGATCTGCCCTGAACTCTACGAGCGTGAAGGTTCGCCCTACGGTGCCAACAATGGCCGCGACTGGCCGGACAACCATATTCGCTTCGCCCGCCTGGGCCTGGCCGCAGCCGATATCGCCGCCAACCTGGCCCAGATTCACTGGTGCCCGGACCTGGTGCACGCCCACGACTGGCCTGCCGGTCTGGCGCCCGCCTACATGCACTGGCGTGGACAGCGCACCCCGACCCTGTTCACCATCCATAACCTGGCCTATCAGGGTGTGACCAGCCTGGGTTCGTGCCCCGAACTGGGTATCCCCCATCACGCGCTGCAACAGGAAGGCATGGAGTTCTACGGCAAGATGTCGTTCCTTAAGGCCGGCATGGCCTATTCCAGCCACATCACTACGGTCAGCGCAACCTACGCCCAGGAAATCACCACCCCGGCCTTCGGCTGCGGTCTCGACGGGTTTCTTGCCGCCAAGACCCAGCAAGGCCTGCTCAGCGGCATTCCCAACGGCATCGACGAAAGCTGGGACGCCGCCACTGATATGCACCTGTTCCGTCCCTTCAGCATCGGCGACTGGGAAGGCAAGGCGGTCAATGCCGCCCACGTGCGTCAGTTGTTCGGCCTCGATGACTCTGAAGGCCCGCTGTTTGCCGTGGTCTCGCGACTGGTCTATCAGAAAGGTCTGGACCTGACCGAAGCGGTTTCCGAATACATCGTCAAATCCGGTGGGCAGATCGCGATCATCGGGCGCGGAGAGCCGGAAGAAGAACAAGCCATGCGCGAACTGGCCCTGCGCTTCCCCGGGCAGATCGGTGTACGCATCGGCTTCAATGAAACCGACGCCCGCCGCATGTTTGCCGGCAGCGACTTCCTGTTGATGCCTTCGCGCTATGAACCTTGCGGCCTGAGCCAGATGTACGCCCAGCGTTTCGGTTCGTTGCCGGTGGCGCGCAATACCGGCGGTCTGGCCGACACCATCGAAAACGGCGTGACCGGGTTCCTGTTCGACGAATCCACGGTGGAGAGTTATCAGGAAGCCCTGAGCCGCGCGTTCCATGTGTTTGCCTTCCCCGAGCTGCTGAACGCCATGCGCTGCCGGGCCATGACCCAGCCTTTCAACTGGTGCCAGGCGGTCGAACCCTACGCCGAACTCTATGAACAGCTTGTGGCTAAAGCCTTGGGGAAATCGAACAAACAGTAAGAGGCTTTCAAGATGCCGTTACGGACCCTTGAGACCTGGCCCCACGGCGCAATCATGCTGGACGCTGAGTACACGCAATTTGCGTTGTGGGCGCCAGATGCGTTCTACGTCAGTGTCGAACTGGAAAATGGACAGTCCTTGCCGTTGCTGCCTCAGGCTGACGGCTGGTTCGTGATCAACACCCGTTGCCCGGCAGGCACGGGTTACCGCTACAACATCGATGGCGAACTGGAGGTGCCGGACCCGGCCTCCCGCGCCCAGGCCGGGGATATCGACCAGCGCAGCGTGGTGGTCGATCCCCATGCCTACCGATGGCAACACAGCACCTGGCTGGGCCGCCCGTGGAACGAGGCGGTGATATACGAGTTGCACGTCGGAGTGCTCGGCGGCTTCCAGGCCGTCGAGCAGCATCTGGCGCGCCTCGTTGAGCTGGGCATCACCGCGATCGAACTGATGCCCGTGGCGCAATTCCCCGGGGAGCGCAATTGGGGCTACGACGGGGTCCTGCCCTACGCGCCGCAGGCATCCTACGGTTCGCCCGAACAGCTCAAGCATCTGATTGATACCGCCCATGGCCACGGCCTGGCGGTGATTCTCGACGTGGTCTACAACCACTTTGGGCCGGACGGCAACTACCTGCATCGCTACGCCAAGGGGTTCTTCAATGAAGACAAACACACACCTTGGGGAGCGGCCATCGACTTCCGCCGGCGCGAGGTGCGTGATTTCTTCATCGACAATGCACTGATGTGGTTGTTGGAGTACCGCTTTGACGGCTTGCGCCTGGACGCCGTGCATGCCATCGAAGACCCGGACTTTCTCCAGGAACTGGCGCAACGGGTACGCCAGCAGGTCGACCCGCCGCGTCACGTCTGGCTGATGCTGGAAAACGAACACAATCAGGCCAGTCTGCTGGAGCAAGGTTACGACGCGCAGTGGAATGACGATGGCCATAACGCCCTGCACGTACTATTGACCGGCGAAACCGACGCCTACTACGCCGATTATGCGCACTACCCCACCGAACAACTGGCCCGCTGCCTGAGCCAGGGTTTCGTGTTTCAAGGTCATATCAATCGCCATGGCAAACCCCGCGGCGAATCCAGCGGGCACTTGCCGCCCAGTGCCTTCATTCTGTTTTTGCAGAACCACGACCAGATCGGCAACCGCGCCTTTGGTGATCGCCTGCATCAACTGGCGCATCCGCAAGCTCTGCAAGCCGCCACCGTATTGTTGCTGCTGTCGCCGATGATCCCGCTGCTGTTCATGGGTGACGAGTATGCCGCCGAGCAGCCGTTCCTGTTTTTCACCAGCCACCACGGCGAGCTGGCGCGACTAGTGCGCGAAGGACGGCGTAACGAGTTTGCCGCGTTCAGTGCATTTGCCGATCCACACAAACGCGAACAGATTCCCGATCCAAACGCGCCAGAAACCTTCGAGGCGTCCCGGCCCTTACTGAATGCCAGCGGCGCTGCGGCCACCCACGACCTGTATCGCCAACTGTTGCTGATTCGCCATCAACAGATCATCCCGCACCTACCCGGTGCCCAGGCCTTGAATGCCGAGGTACTGGCCGACGGCGCGGTATCGGCGCGCTGGCTGCTGGGCGATGGCAGCCTGCTGCGCATTGACCTGAACCTTAGCGGCACGCCGGTAGTCCACACCCCACAGGCCGATGCGATGCTGTTGTTCGAGCATCCTCCAAACGCCTTCGCCCAGTTGGATCAGGGCTCGCTTGCCCCGTATTGCGCGCTAGTCACCCTCAAGGCCGCAGCCCCTTTGCCACCCCCTGATGGAGAGCGTCAATGAGCGATGCGCAACTAGAAATTCTCGCCAGCCATGCCGGTTTGGCAGTTGACTGGATCGACGCCAATGGTCGCCCGCAAAAAGTCGACCCCTCGGTGTTGCGCAATGTCCTGACCGGGCTCGGCCACCCGGCCGGCAGCGCACAGGAAATCGACGCCAGCCTGCTCGAATTGCAATTGGTGCAACAGACCCGTCACCTGCCGCCGTTGCTCACCGCCGACGTCGGTGTCGGGCTCAGCCTGGCGCATTACTTCGAGCCGCAAACGCCGTGCGAGATTCACCTCGAAGACGGTTCGGTACTCACACTCAAACTGGACGCCGAGGCAACGCTGCCGGGGCTCATTCCTGTCGGTTACCAGCAGGTCAGCATCGACGGGCAAACCTTCACCCTGGCCGTGGCGCCTGAGCGCTGCTACAGCGTGGGCGATGCCGTTGAAAACCCGACGCCTCGCGCCTGGGGTCTGAGCGCGCAGCTGTATGCCTTGCGCCGCGCCGGCGATGGCGGGTTCGGCGATACCCAGGCCCTGGAAGACTTGGCCAGGGTAGCGGGTGAACGCGGTGCCGAAGCGCTGGCGATCAGTCCGCTGCACGCCATGTTCGCCAGCGACGGCCAACGTTACAGCCCCTATTCACCGTCCAGTCGTTTGTTCCTCAACAGCCTGTATTGCGCGCCCGGTGCGATCCTTGGCGAACGAGCATTGCGCGCCGCCATCGACGCCGCCGGCCTGGCTGACGAACTGCGGCATCTGGAAAATCTGCCCCTGATCGACTGGCCGGCCGCCGCCGAAGCCAAGCATCGGCTGTTGGAAGCGCTGTATGACGGCTTCGTGCAGGGCGAACACCCGTTGCACGCCGACTTCGGCAGCTTCCGCCACGCCGGAGGCGAAGCCCTGGAAAACCACTGCCGGTTCGAAGCCATTCAAGAGGCGCGCGCCGCCAAGGGTGAAGATCTAGACTGGCGTCACTGGCCCGAACAATGGCGTAACCCGCGCAGTATGGCCCTGGCCGAATTTGCCGAAGAAAATGCCGGACGCATCGGCTTCTTCGCGTTCTGCCAGTGGCTGATCAGCCGTTGTCTGGAACGCGCGCAAGCCGCTGCACGCAGCAGTGGCATGAGCATCGGCCTGATTGCCGACCTGGCCGTCGGTGCCGATGGCGGCGGCAGCCAGGCCTGGAGCCGTCAGGACGAATTGCTCGCGTCCCTCACCGTTGGCGCGCCACCGGACATTCTCAACCGCAGCGGCCAGGGCTGGGGGATTTCCGCGTTTTCCCCCGAAGGCCTGGTGCGCAACGGCTTCCGCGCCTTCATCGAAATGCTGCGCGCCAATTTTGCCCACGCCGGTGGCCTGCGCATCGATCACGTCATGGGACTGCAACGCTTGTGGGTGATCCCCAATGGTGCACCGCCCGCCGATGGCGCTTACCTCTATTACCCGGTGGACGACCTGCTGCGCCTGCTGACCCTCGAGTCCCATCGCCACCAGGCCATCGTTCTCGGCGAAGACCTGGGCACCGTGCCGGACGGCCTGCGGGAAAAACTCATTGCCCGTTCGATGCTCGGCATGCGGGTGTTGTTGTTCGAACAGGACAACACCCACTTCAAGCCGATCCTCGACTGGCCGGACAACGCCCTGGCGACCACCAGCACCCATGATTTGCCGACCCTCAATGGCTGGTGGCATGGCCGTGACATCGATTGGAATGCCCGCTTGGGCCTGATCGATGCCAACACTGAAATCGAGTGGCGCCACCACCGTGAACGGGAACGCGAAGGCCTGCGCCGGACGTTGAGCCAGGACCCGCAAAACTTCCGCGAAGAATCCCATGAGACCGACCAGGTACTCGACGCCAGCGTGCGTTTCCTCGGCCATACCCGCGCGCCGCTGGTGTTGTTGCCGCTGGAAGATGCCTTGGGTATCGAACAACAGGCCAACCTTCCCGGGACCATCGACACCCACCCTAATTGGTCTCGACGCTTGCCGGGGTATAGCGAAACCCTGCTCGATGACACCGACGCGGCCCGACGCCTGGAACTGCTTGCTTGCGCAAGGCTTCAGGCGGCCGAGCGTGACCAATGACACAAAAGCCAATGCAACCGCTGCGGGCCACCCTGCGCCTGCAGTTCCATAAAGGTTTTACCCTCGACGACGCGGTTCCACTGGTGCCGTACTTCGCTCGCCTCGGTATCAGTCATGTGTATGCCTCGCCGTTGCTCAGTGCCCGCGCCGGTTCGATGCATGGCTATGATGTGGTGGACCCGACCACGGTCAATCCAGAGCTGGGTGGCGAAGCGGCGTTGCATCGCCTGGTCAGTGCGTTGCGCAGCCAGCACATGGGGCTGATCCTCGATATTGTTTCCAACCACATGGCCGTGGGGGGCAGCGACAACCCCTGGTGGCTGGACCTGCTCGAATGGGGGCGACTGAGCCCCTATGGCGAATTCTTCGACATTCAGTGGCATTCGCCCGACCCGTTGATGGAAGGCCAACTGCTGTTGCCATTTCTGGGCAGCGACTACGGCATCGCGCTGCAGGACGGTACCCTACCCCTGCGTTTCGATGCGCAGCGCGGCGCCTTTCATGTCGAGCATTACGACCATCACTTCCCGATCTTCCCCAGCCATTACGGCGAACTGCTCAAGACCGATGCCGAACCACTCAAGTCACTGGCCGACCGTTTCAGTACGCTGAGCTATCGGATAGACGCGCACAGCCTGGCGATGCCCCTGAAAGACGAACTGCGCGAACTGGCCAGCGATCCGCAAATACGCCAGGCCATCGAACACAATCTGAAGCACTACGACTCACTGACCCCTGAAGGCTTCCAAAAGCTGCACAGTCTGCTGGAACGCCAGGGCTATCGTCTCGCCAGTTGGCGCACCGCCGCGGACGACATCAACTGGCGGCGTTTTTTCGATATCAACGAACTGGGTGGGCTGCGGGTAGAACGCCCGGCGGTGTTCGAGGCAACCCACGCGAAGATCTTCCAATTGGTGGCGGACGGCCTGATCGATGGCCTGCGCATCGACCACATCGACGGCCTCGCCGACCCTCGGGGTTACTGCCGCAAACTGCGGCGCCGGGTCGACAGCCTGGCACCGGGCCGGCACCTGCCGATCTATGTCGAGAAGATCCTCGGTGAAGGTGAAACCCTGCACCGCGACTGGTCGGTGGACGGCACCACCGGCTACGAATTCATGAACCAGTTGTCGCTGCTGCAACACGCTCCAGAGGGTGAACTGACCTTGCGCGAACTCTGGCAGAGCTACAGCGAGCGTCCGGCCGATTTCAGCCAGGAAGCGCAACTGGCGCGCCAGCAGATTCTCAACGGTTCCCTGGCCGGGGACTTCGAAAGTGTTGCCCAGGCCTTGCTGCAAGTGGCCCGGGATGACCTGATGACCCGCGACCTGACCCTTGGCGCGATCCGTCGCGCATTGCAGGCGCTGATCGTGCATTTCCCGGTGTACCGCACCTACATCAGTCCCCTCGGCCGGTCGGCCCGGGACGACGTGTTTTTCCAGCACGCCATGAGCGGCGCCCGACAAACCCTGAGCGAGGCGGATTGGCCGGTACTCGACTGTCTGGCCGGGTGGCTGGGTGGCGAGCCTTGGCGCAAACGCCCGGCAGGACGGATGCGCAAGCGGCTCAAGCATGCCTGCGTACGCTTTCAGCAATTGACCTCACCGGCGGCGGCCAAAGCGGTGGAAGACACCGCGTTCTATCGCTCGGCCGTGCTGCTGTCGCGCAATGACGTCGGCTTCAGCACCGAACAGTTCAGTGCACCGATCGCCGACTTTCATACCGCGTGCGCCCAACGCCTGGCCGAGTTCCCGGACAACCTGCTGGCCACCGCCACCCACGATCACAAACGCGGCGAAGACACCCGCGCGCGCCTGGCGGTTTTGAGCGAACGCAGCAGCTGGTACGCCGACCAGATCGGCCTGTGGCGTGCCCTTGCCCGGCCCCTGCGCTTTGATGAGCAATCGCCGTCTCCGGCCGATGAGTTGATCGTGTATCAAGCGATCCTCGGCAGCTGGCCGCTGGATTTGCGCAGCGATGATCAACCGGCCCTGGAGGACTACGCCACGCGCCTCTGGCAGTGGCAACGCAAAGCCCTGCGCGAAGCCAAGTTGCAGAGCAGCTGGAGCGCGCCAAACGACCCCTACGAGCAAGCGACCCAGGCGTTTGTCCAGGGCCTGCTGCTGACGCCGGAAGGCGAGCTGCCGCGCTCGGCCCTGGGCAAAGCCGCGCAAGCCATCGCCGTCCCCGGCGCACTCAACGGTTTGGCGCAAACCTTGCTGCGCATGACCGTGCCAGGGGTGCCGGACCTCTATCAGGGCAATGACTTCTGGGACTTTTCCCTGGTCGATCCGGACAACCGTCGGCCGGTGAATTACCCCAGTCGCCAGCAGGCCTTGCAGCAATCCGTGGAGCTTGCTGATCTGCTGGCGAACTGGCGTGACGGGCGCATCAAGCAGACCTTGATTGCGCACACGTTGAGCCTGCGTGCCGAGTACCCGGAATTGTTTCGACGGGGCACCTACCACCCCCTCGAAGTACTCGGCAACCAGGCGCATCGCGTGCTGGGATTTGTTCGAGAACTAGGCGGTAAACGGGCCATCGTGATCGTGCCGATACGCTGCGCGTCGCTGCTGGAAAACAGTGCCGAACCGCAGGTGAGCGCGCTGCTGTGGGGCGATACACGGGTCCATTTACCGTTTGCTACCGCCGGGGAAAATCTCAAGGGACTTTTTTCAAGCGTCGTAGTCACAAAACACAGGGAGCTGGCGATCAGCGCCGCGCTGGGGGACTTCCCGGTCAATCTCATTATTCAAACTACCCACACTTGAGTTGAATCAGGAGCATTGCGATGAGTACCGACGATAAACGCATCCGCGAGTTTGCCTATCAGATCTGGGAGTCGGAAGGTAAACCCGAGGGCCAGGAAGCCCGGCACTGGGAAATGGCGCGCAAACTGGCCGAAGCCGAAGCCCTGGCGCCGAAAAAATCACCCAAGGCGACCGGTGGCAAAACAGCGGCCAGCAAGCCTGCTGCCGGCAAAGCGCTCAATGGCAAGGCTGAGCCAAAAACCAAAGCCAAGGCGAAACCTGTTGCTGCCTCCAAGGTGATTCCACCGGGCGAGAAAGCCGCAGAAAAAAAACCTCGCGCCGCGCGTAAACCGCCGGCGGTCTGAGGCTTCACGCGACTGACCTGAACAACTGTGTGGCGAGCGTTCTCGCCACTTGGGCCTATTCGCCTTCGAAAAACCTGTGGGAGCGAGCTTGCTCGCGATGGCGTCCTGTCAGGCAACCCATGTGTTGAATGTGGAACCGTCATCGCGAGCAAGCTCGCTCCCACAAAGACTCCACATGTCCCCCTTTGCAGGAGCATTTATGACCCGTCCAAAGAAAGACACGCCAGCCCCTCAAGAGCCATCGCGCATCCGAGAAGGCCTGCCCTTTCCATTGGGTGCGACCTGGGACGGTCTTGGGGTCAATTTTGCCCTGTTTTCCGCCAATGCCACCCGTGTCGAACTGTGCATTTTCGACGATGCCGGCGAAGTGGAACTCGAACGCATCGAACTGCCGGAGTACACCGACGAGATCTACCACGGCTACTTGCCCGATGCCCATCCGGGGCTGATCTACGGCTACCGCGTGTACGGCCCGTACGACCCGGCCAACGGTCATCGCTTCAATCCCAATAAACTGCTGATCGATCCCTACGCCAAACAACTGGTGGGCAAGCTGAAATGGTCCGAGGCACTGTTCGGCTACACCATTGGCCATCCCGACGCCGATCTGAGTTTCGACGAGCGAGACAGCGCGCCCTTCGTGCCCAAATGCAAGGTCATCGACCCGGCACACACCTGGGGCCACGACCACCGGGTCAGCGTGCCGTGGGACAAGACGATCATTTACGAGACCCACGTGCGCGGCTTCAGCATGCGTCACCCCGCCGTCCCCGAGAACGTGCGAGGTACTTTCGCCGGGCTGATGGTCGACGACGTGCTGGAGCACATCCGCAAGCTCGGCGTGTCCACCGTGGAGTTGTTGCCGATCCATGCCTTCGTCAATGACCAGCACCTGCTGCACAAAGGCATGACCAATTACTGGGGCTACAACAGCATCGCCTTCTTCGCCCCCGACCCGCGTTACCTGGCCAGCGGCAAGATCGCCGAGTTCAAGGAAATGGTCGCGCACCTGCACGAAGCCAACCTGGAAGTGATCCTCGACGTGGTCTACAACCACACCGCCGAGGGCAACGAACAGGGCCCGACCCTGTCCATGCGCGGCATCGACAACGCCTCATACTATCGCCTGATGCCCGATGACAAGCGCTTCTATATCAACGATTCCGGCACCGGCAATACTTTGGACCTGAGCCACCCCTGCGTGCTGCAAATGGTCACCGACTCGCTGCGCTATTGGGCCTCGGAAATGCACGTGGACGGATTCCGTTTCGACCTGGCGACCATCCTGGGGCGTTATCACGACGGCTTCGACGAGCGCCACAGTTTCCTTGTGGCCTGCCGCCAGGACCCGGTGCTGCGTCAGGTCAAGCTGATCGCCGAGCCCTGGGACTGCGGCCCCGGTGGCTATCAAGTCGGAAAGTTTCCGCCCGGCTGGGTGGAATGGAACGACAAGTTCCGCGACACCGTGCGCGCCTTCTGGAAAGGCGACGACGGGCAACTGGCGGACTTCGCCAGCCGCATGACCGCTTCGGGCGAGATGTTCAATCAGCGCGGCCGACGCCCCTATTGCTCGGTGAACTTCATCACCGCCCATGATGGTTTCACCCTCAACGACCTGGTGTCGTACAACGATAAGCACAACGAAGCCAACGACGAAAACAACCAGGACGGCAGCAACAACAACCTGTCATGGAACCACGGTGTCGAAGGCCCCACCGACGATCCGCAAATCAATGAGTTGCGCTTGCGGCAGATGCGCAACTTCTTCGCCACCCTGTTGCTGGCCCAGGGCACGCCGATGCTGGTGGCCGGCGATGAATTCGCCCGCACCCAGGACGGCAACAACAATGCCTATTGCCAGGACAGCGAGATCGGCTGGGTCAACTGGGACCTCAGCGAAGACGGCAAGGCCCTGCTCAAGTTCGTCAAACGCCTGATCAAGTTGCGCCTGGCCTACCCGATCCTGCGCCGCGGGCGCTTCCTGGTGGGCAATTACAACGAGGACATCGGCGTCAAGGACGTCACCTGGCTGGCCGCGGACGGCAGCGAGATGACCACCGAGCATTGGCACGATGCACACAATCGCTGCCTGGGCATGCTGCTCGACGGCCGCGCCCAGGAAACCGGCATCCGCCGCAAGGGGGCCGACGCCACGCTGTTGCTAGTGGTAAATGCATACCACGACATCGTCAACTTCCTGCTGCCGGAAGTGCCCGACGGTGGTTTCTGGACCTGCATGATAGACACTAATCAACCGTCGATCCGCGGCCAGGAACGCTTCGAGTTCGGCCACGAATACTCGGTCACGGGCCGTTCGTTACTGCTCTTCGAATTGCAGCATGAGGAAGAGGAGTGAACAGAGTATCTACAGAGAGAGCGCGGATAAAAAAACGTACCGTCTGGAACATCGAGGCGACGAATAGCGCTACATGAGCAATACTCTGCTCGCGGCGATTCCAGGGTTCGGAGCGCGGCCAATTGCTATCAACGAGAACAAGGACGTAGCCATGAAACCGGTCTCTCTCCTCGAAAACAGCCAGTCGGCACAGATTTGGAACAGTGCCCCGCAACTGGACAACGTCCCGGTCATCAACACGCAAACCCTGGTCCCGCCCGGCGCCCGCGCCGTGGTGATTGCCCCGCATCCCGGCGATGAAGTGGTGACCTGCGGCGGCCTGCTGCAGCTGCTCAGCAGCATGGGGCATCCCCTGCAACTGATCTCGATCACGGACGGCAGCGCCAGCCATCCGGGGTCGCAGCAGTGGTCGGAGAAACGCCTCAGCGTGTTCCGTGCCCAGGAAAGCGTCGAAGCCTTGCGCCGGCTCGGGTTGCCGATGCACAGCCTGAAGTGGATACGCGGCGGCTTCACCGACAACGCCCTGGCCGAGCACGAACAGCAATTGACGCGGTTCATTGCACGCTATCTGCGGCCCGGCGATGTGGTGTTCAGCACTTGGTCCGAAGACGGCAACAGCGATCACGACGCCGTCGGCCGTGCCAGTGCCAACGCCGCGGCCATCGCCGGTGCCGACTTCAATGAAGTACCGGTCTGGGCCTGGCACTGGCCGACGCGCGATCATGGCCTGATCCCCTGGCACCGCGCCCGCAAGGTACGCCTGGACACCTGGACGGTGGCGCGTAAAAGCCATGCGACCCATGCCTACGCCAGTCAATTGGACGGCGAACCGGCCATCGGCATCGCCCCGCTGCTGCCACGGGTGCTGCTGGAGCGGATGCGGTTGCCTTATGAAATCGTCTTCGTCTGAACTGTGGGAGCGAGCCCGCTCGCTCCCACATTTAATCGATGCGGCGCCGAAATCATCCAAACTGAACTGCCAGCCTCCACATCAGTCGCATGCATAAGCCCGCCTTGATTCAAAGGAGTGAAAGTGACCAGTACCTCCAAGCCGAAGACGGTCCAGTCAGCGACGTTGAACCAAACTCCGGCCATTCATCGACTGCGTGTGCTGACCGTCAACACCCACAAGGGCTTCACCGCCCTCAACCGACGTTTCATCCTGCCGGAATTGCGCGAAGCGGTGCGCAGCACCTCGGCGGATCTGGTGTTTTTGCAGGAAGTGGTGGGCGAACACGATCGTCACTCCTCGCGCTACAACGATTGGCCTTCGACTTCGCAATACGAATTCCTGGCGGACAGCATGTGGAGCGACTTCGCCTACGGCCGCAATGCGGTCTACCCGGACGGTCACCACGGCAACGCGCTGCTGTCGAAATACCCGATCCGCGAATACCGCAACCTCGACGTGTCCATCACCGGCCCCGAACGACGCGGGCTGCTGCATTGCGTTCTGGACGTACCGGGTCACGCCGAGGTCCATGCGATCTGCGTGCATTTGAGCCTGCTGGAAAGCCATCGCCAACTTCAATTGCAGTTGCTCTGCCAACTGCTCGAATCCCTGCCCGACCAGGCACCGGTGATCATCGCCGGCGACTTCAACGACTGGCAGCTGCAAGGCAACGCCGCCCTCGCCCGTCGTGATTATCTGCACGAAGCCTTCGAACGCCACCACGGCCGCCCGGCAAAAACCTACCCGGCGCGGTTTCCGCTGCTGCGTCTGGATCGTATTTATCTGCGCAATGCCAGCAGCCACGAGCCGCAGATTCTCGGGGCCAAACCCTGGACGCACTTGTCGGATCATTTGCCACTGGCGGTTGAAGTACACCTTTGAATCCATGCCGGTCATGCCACCAAACCCGCCAGGACCGGCAGCTTAATCGTTAAACCTGTTACTTCTGACAGTAGCGACGCCAAAAAACTATTGCTACGTTGCAATCGACCGTACGCCTGAGCGCTCGGGCATGCGACTTACAGTGGCCGTCGTTGCCGAAGATTCACTATCACGGGTAATTGTTGTCCCGATGCCGTCTCGCAACCCGCGCTGCCGAGGGTGTCTGAAGCCTTGCCATTTTTGACATGTGGCAACTCAGTCGCCGAATCCCAAGCGGAGACGAGCATGAATTTTTCCAGCCATTTGCCCAAATACCGTTTCAGCGCCTGCGCCGTTTCAATCTGGTTATGCATCGGTTCTCCGCAACCGGTGTTAGCGGCCTGTACCCTCACGCCCACCGCCGGCAATGACAATCACATCTGTGACAGCGCCGGCAGCGGGCCGTTGAGCGACCTGACAGGCAACAACAGCTTGACCTTCTCCGCCAATGGCTCGGGGGTGATCAATGGCAATGTCACGTTCGGTAGTGGCAGCGACAACGTCGACATGAATTCCGGCAGCATCGTCGGGGTGCTTGACCAAGGTGATGGGGCCGACACGCTCACCATCAACGCCGGGCAGATCACCGGAGCGGTCCAGCAGGGCAATGGCATCGATAACTTCACCATGAGAGGCGGTACGATCCAGTCCCTGGCCCAGGGCGACAGTCGTGACTTTTTTATGATGATCGGGGGCCGGATCATTGGCGCTTACGAGGACGGCGATACCGCCAGAATGACTGGGGGAAGGATCGGACGGGTTGACATGAAGCTCGATAACAACCTGTTCGACCTGTCCGGCGGAGAGATCGATGGCAATCTGGTCACAGGTTTCGGTACCGACACTATCATCATTTCCGGCGGCAAGATCGGTGGCAACATCAGCGTCAGTGGTGGCAACGATAGCATCACGGTGAGCGGCGGCGAGGTCGTCGGCGAGATCCGCACCAGCCTCGGTAACGACACCTTCTTGTGGGAAAACGGTGGCATTCTCCGATCGGCAATCCTGATGGAGGGGGGCGATGACACGGCGACCCTGCGCAATCTCGACGAAATTATCCTCGCCCAGACCCCGAGCCTCAATGGAGGCGACGGCAAAGATGTATTGAACCTCGATCAGACCACAACCTCAGGGGCCGCCCGTTACTCCAATTGGGAAACGGCCAATTTGACAAACGGTGCCCGGTTCGACCTTGATGGCAACCTCATCCTGGGTGACCGCATCAGCGGCACGGGTGTACTCAATGTCGATGGCAGCAGCACCGTGACGTCGACCCAAGGCAGCATCTCGCCCTTCACCGCCGGCCTGCGCTCCACGCTGAACAACGCAGGGACCATCGACCTGAGCAGCGGCAATACCCGCACCAACGACATGCTGACAGTTCGTGGCGATTACGTGGGCAAAGGCGGTCAGCTGTTTGTGCAAACCAAACTGGGTGGTGATAGTTCGCCCAGTGACAAGCTGGTGGTCATCGACGGGACGTTGACCGGTACCACTTCGATCAGCGTCAGCAATGTGGATGGCGCTGGTGCGCAAACGAAGGAAAACGGCATTCAGGTGGTTGATGCCCAAGGCACGGCGACCAGCAACAACGACGCCTTTACGCTCAAGGCCCCGGTAGAGGAAGGCGCCTTCCAATACGTCTTGTACAAGGGCGGCGTCACCCCCGGCAGCGAAAACAGCTGGTACCTGCGCTCCTCGGTCGTGGCCGCCCCACTGGTCTCGGTCCCCAACCCCGATCCAACCTTGCCGCCGATTCTGGTGCCTCTGGTCGCGGCTCCGGTGGCCGCTCCCGGAAGCCCACCCTTGCCAACGCCCCAACCCGGTGCTGCGCCAATCCCGTTGTACCGCCTGGAAGTGCCCGTCTGGTCGGTATTGCCACCCGCCGCTGCACAACTGACCCGCACCGCACTCGGCACCTTCCATGATCGTCAGGGCAATCAGCGCCTGTTGACAGAAACCGGGGCTCTCGGCGCGGGCTGGGGCCGGGTCTACGGCAAGGACTTCGACCAGACCTGGGCCGGTACCGTTACGCCACGACTCGGCGGTTCAATCAAAGGGTTTCAGGTGGGCAACGATCTATTCAGCTCACAGACATCGGGAGGACAAACCCAGCGAACAGGCTTCTTCATCGGTCACAATCGTTTGAAGGGTGATGTCGACGGTTTCAACCAGGGTTACCAGGATAAACGCGCCGGTAAAGTCGAGATCGAAGGCGACAGCCTCGGCTTGTACTGGACGCTGACAGACCCAATGGGCTGGTATTTCGACACGGTGGCGATGTACACCTGGTTGGACGGCGACAGCCATTCCGACCGCGGCCTCAAGCTCGATAGCAACGGTCACGTCCTTAGCTTGTCGGCAGAGGCCGGGTATCCGTACCCGCTCGCAGGTAACTGGAGAATCGAACCCCAGGTGCAAATCATCTACCAAAAGGTTGAGCTCGACAGCCAGGACGACGGTATTTCCCGAGTGTCTTTCGATGCCGACTCCACCCAAACCGGTCGCCTCGGCGTGCGACTCAATGGGCGTTACGACGTCGCGGGCCGGTCGCTGGAGCCCTGGCTACGAGCCAACCTATGGCACACCTTTTCAGGCACAGATACAGTCACTTTTGCCGACACCACCGATATCGACACCCAGCAGCGGTCTTCGTGGGCGCAGGTGGGCGTCGGTGCCACCCTGTCGCTCGCCAAAGACCTCAGCGTGTACGCCAATGTCGACTACAGCAGCAATATAGACAGCAACCAGCAGCGTGGAACCACTGGCAATGTGGGCATCCGCTTGAGCTGGTAATACCGAGCAACCGCTCTAGCCCGCACCTTTTTTTGACGTTTCCACCATTAAACAAGAACTTAGGGATGCGTCGTAAATCAGTCACTTACAAGACCTGAAATACCCATACCACTTATCGGCCATTTTCTTGACGCAGTGACTGGGCTCTTCTTGACTTCATCGTACTACCCCCGGAATCACTATCAGGGGCAAGCCCCCAAGACACCCGAGAACACGGGCGGCCCCCGGCTTGCCTCCTTACATTCGGTCGCCCCTCGCTCGGGGTAGGAGAGACGCCAAGGCATGTACGGCACGCGATTGCAAGGTAGCCCGCCATGAAAACCTCACTCACCCAACAAGAGATCAAAATCACTTTTTGCACTGTCTCGAGTTCACTCCTGCTGTGCTCCTCCATGGAAGTGCAGGCCTCACCGGCCGAGGAAGAAACAACCCCCTGGTACCGCCAGGACATCCCGGTACTCACCCTGCCCGCTCTCGCCACCACGTACCCCGGTCGTTTCAGCCCCACCCCCGACATGCGAAGTACCCACTTCACCACCGAAGACGCGACACCTTACGCTTGGGATCAGATTTATGGACAAGCCTCACGCCAGGCACAAACCGACGCCCTGTCCCAGGGGTTCACCAATGCCGGCTCCGGCGATCTCAAAGGCCCGGCGATCCTGACCCTGCACAGCAACAGCGGCCACACCCAACGGGTCGGACTGATTGGAGGCACCAGCCAGATTCAAGGCAACAGCCATGGCCTGCTGACCAATCGCGGCCAGTCCGACCCGCACACCGACACCTTGAATCTGCAAGGCGAAAGCCTCGGCGCCTATTACAGCCTGTCCGGCCCGCAAGGCTGGCACGTCGACCTGTCGGCCAGCGGTGGCCGCGTCAACGGCTTCAGTCGCAACGAACAAGGCGTCCGCCAGGCCGCCGAAGGCAGCGCGGTAACGCTGTCGGTGGAAGGTGGCTTCCCGATTGGCATCAGCGAAAACTGGGTGGTTGAACCCCAGGCGCAATTGATCAACCAGCGGATCACCCTGGATACGCCCTACGCGGGGTCAGGCAACGCCTCCTCCAGCGACCTGACGTCGTGGAGCGGCCGGGTCGGCGCCAAATTGAAAGGTAGTTACGACATCAACGGCCTGGGCGTCGAACCCTATGTGCGGACCAACTTGTGGCACACGGTATACACCGGCAATACCGTGACCCTCGATCAGGTCGACAAGATCAGCAGCAGCCGATACTCCTCGACCGTCGAAGTCGGCTTGGGCCTGGTGGCCCGGGTGACACCGACCGTGAGCCTGTATGTCAGTGCCGACTACAGCAGTGATGTGGACGACAATGACTTGAACGGGGTGATTGGCAGCTTGGGTGTACGGATGCGGTGGTGAGTCAAGACCTCAAGAAATATGTTGTCTGAGCAGACGCCATCGCGGGCAAGCCCGCTCGCACAGGTTTTGTGAGCACCTCATATCCCTGTGGGAGCGCGGCTTGCCCGCGATGGGCTCGACGCGGTTTCGGATCAACCCTGCGGACTCAACATCAACAGTCCGCCTGCAAACCCTTGGCTGATCATCCCTCAACACCTGTTATTTCTGACAGTAGCGCCTCATCCAACCTGTTGATACCGTGGAAAAAAGCACTGTGCAGTGTGATGCACAGTCGAAAAAGCCATGCCAACAAGTTGCATTGCCCGATGTTTTCCGACGCAGGAAACCGTAGTCCCTGATCCGTATCGCTCTTGACGTTGCCATGGTCCGTCCCGCAGGTGCGGGGCCGGCGCGTCCTATCGAGTGAGGATGGATCATGAACACACCCGTTTCGACTCTCAAGCACTTGAGCTTTGCTGCCGTGTCGTTGTTGACCCTGATCCACTGGCCGCTCACCACTCTCGCTGCCTGCACACTCGTCCCCACGGCCGGTGATGACACCTACACGTGCGACAGCGGCACCAGCTCCGGTCTCACTGACCCTGGCGGCAACAACAATCTGTCCTTTGCCGTCGCCGGCACCGGGATCATCAATGGCGATGTCACCTTTGGCGCCGGAATCGATCTGTTGCAAATGAGCTCGGGCACCATCACTGGCTCAGTGGACATGGGCGACGGCCCAAATACCGCGCAACTCTTTGTTGGCGTCATTAGCGGCTCGTTCCGCCAAGGCGACGGCAACGACATTGCACAACTCAGCGGTGTCCTCGCCACAACCTTCACACAGGGTGCCGGCAATGACAGTTTCACAATAAGTGCCGGATCCCTCAGGTCCCTGGACCAAGGGGATGGCGTTGACACTTTTAATATGAGCGAAGGCACCATCACCGAAGTCTTTGAAAACGGTGAGCAGGCACTGATGAGCGAAGGTTCGATTGGCCGGGTCGCGATGAACCTGGACAGTAACACCTTCGAAATGCTTGGCGGGGGGATCGTCGGCGATCTGGATGCCGGCACGGACAACAACGTTGTCACCATCAAGGGCGGCACTGTCGGCGGCAATATTATTGTCAGTGGCGGTGGTAACTTCATCACGGTCAGCGGGGGCGAGATCGCTGGCCAGGTCCGGGGCGGTACGGGTAGCGATGTGTTCAGGTGGGACACCGGAGGGCTTACTCGGTCGGCCATCCTGATGGGTGGCGGCGACGATCAAGCGCTGCTGCTCAACCTCACGGAAAGCAACCTATCATCCTCCCCCAGCATCGATGGCGGCCAGGGCAACGACACACTGACGTTCGACAACACTCAGTCCGCCAACCCGGGTCGCTACCTCCATTGGGAAACCGTAAACCTGGACAACGGGTCGCACTTTAACCTGAACGGCGACTTCATCCTGGGCGACAGCGTTTCCGCTACCGGTGAGTTCAACGTTCACGGCGGTAGTGTCTTGTTGGTCGACCAAGGCAGCATCACCCCTTTCAGCGCCGGTCAACTCGCCACCTTGAATAACAAGGGCCTGATCGACATGACCCGCGGCAGCGGTGCCGCCAGCGCAAGCAACCAACTCGCGGTCACAGGCAATTACATTGGCGACAATGGCCAACTGCACCTCAATAGCGTGCTGGCCAGTGATGGTGCCGCCAGCGACAAACTGGTGGTGGATCGGGGAACCCTGCAAGGCTCCACCACCATCAGCATCGTCAACCTGGCCGGCCCCGGCGACGTGACCCACCAGAACGGCATCCTGGTGGTCGAAGCACGCAATGGGGCCACGGGCAGCGACCTGGCGTTCAAATCCACCGGGCCTGTCTCCGCCGGGGCCGTTGAATATTATCTGTTCAAGGGTGGCGTGACACCGGGCACAGCCCAGAACTGGTACTTGCGCTCCGCTGTCGTGGCACCTCCCCTGCCAGGGCCGATCACTGAACTGCCCGGAGTGGAGGACCCAGCCGTACCATTGCCAGGCGTGGAAGACCCACCCGTTCCACTGCCGGGAATCATCGAGGATCCCGGCGGAGCGATCCTGCCGATCATTCCGGAATTACCCACAATCGAACCGGGCAAACCGCCGATCCCGCTCTATCGTCAGGAAGTCGCGGTGTATTCGGCGCTACTGCCTGCCGTCAACCAGATGGTTCTGGCCGCACTTGGTACCTTCCACGAGCGTCAGGGCGATCAGAACCAACAGCATCAGGACGGCGCCCTCCCGGCGGGCTGGGGCCGGGTTTACGCAGGTAACAGCCGCCAGAGCATTGCCGGCACAGTCAACCCACGTTTGGACGGTTCGGGTTCGGGTTACCAGGTCGGCAGCGACCTCTACGGATGGACCACCGATGATGGGCAGACCCAGAAGGTGGGCGTACTCGTCGGTCACAGTCGGTTGAAAGGCGACGTCGACGGCTTCACCGGCGGCTTCCAGCATCGCGACGCCGGCAAGAGTACAGTGCGCGGCGATAGCGTGGGCCTGTACTGGACACTCGTCGATCCCTACGGTTGGTACATCGACAGCGTGCTGATGTGGACGGGCCTGGACGTCAACAGCGAGTCCAATCGCGGGATCAAGCTCAATACCCAGGGCCATGCCATGACGCTGTCGCTGGAAGCCGGTTACCCGTTGCAGGTCTCCCAAGGCTGGTTCCTGGAACCGCAGGTACAACTGATCAGTCAGCACCGCACGCTGGACGGCAAGAATGACGGCATCGCCGATATCGATTTTGATTCTGACAACAGCGTAACGGCTCGTCTCGGTGCCCGACTGCGCGGCACTTATCAGGTGGCCGGCATGCCCCTGCTGCCCTACGTACGAACCAATGCCTGGCATACCTTGTCCGGCACTGACCGGGTGATGTTCAACAACGTCACGGCGATCGACACGCAGCAGAAGTCCACGACCCTGGACCTGAGCATGGGCATGACCGTGCAAGTGTCGAAGGCTTTGAGCCTGTATGGCGAGGCTGGATACGATACCCAGCTGGACAGCAATGCGTTGGATGGACGCAGGGCGACGTTCGGGCTGAGACTGGATTTTTGATGGAACACACACTGACGCTTTCGCGAGCAGGCTCGCTCCCACAGGTTCAGTGGATCCCTGTGGGAGCGAGCCTGCTCGCGAAGGAAGCGATGAGGTTTCGGATCAACCCTCTGGACTGAGCATCAACACCGCCAACGGCGGCAGATTCAGCACCAGCGACAACGCCTGCCCATGGCTCGGCGCTTCCTCGGTCGACACCCCGCCGCTATTGCCATAGTTGGAACCGGCATAGGTCGACGAATCGCTGTTGAGCAACTCGGTCCAGCGCCCGGCATACGGCACGCCAACCCGATACGCTTCACGGGGCACCGGGGTGAAGTTGGCCACCACCAGCACCGGCCGACCTTCCTTGCTCCAGCGCAACCAGGCGTAGACGCTGTTGATTGCATCGTCGCCAATCAGCCACTGGAAGCCTTGCGGTACGTCGTCCTGTTCGTGCAGCGCCGGTTCTTCGCGATACAACCGGTTGAGGTCGCCCACCAGTTTCTGCACGCCTTTGTGTTCCGAGTATTGCAGCAGGTACCAGTCCAGTTGCTGGTCGTGGTTCCACTCGCGCCACTGGCCGAACTCGCACCCCATGAACAACAGTTTCTTGCCCGGATGTGCCCACATGAAGCACAGGTAGGCCCGCAGGTTGGCGAACTTCTGCCAGCGGTCGCCGGGCATCTTGTCGATCAGCGAATGCTTGCCGTGCACCACTTCGTCGTGGGAGATCGGCAAGATAAAACGCTCGGACCAGGCGTACACCAGGCCGAAACTCAGTTCGTTGTGGTGATGGGCGCGGTACACCGGGTCCTGCTGGATGTAATGCAGCGAATCATGCATCCAGCCCATGTTCCATTTGTAGGCGAAGCCCAGCCCACCCTGCTGCGTACTCTGGCTGACGCCCGGCCACGCCGTGGATTCCTCGGCGATCACCAGCGCACCCGGCGCCTCCAGGGCCACCACGTCGTTCAGATGACGCAGGAAGTCGATGGCCTCGAGGTTCTCCCGGCCGCCGTAGCGGTTTGGTACCCATTCGCCGGCCTTGCGCGAGTAATCGCGGTACAGCATCGACGCCACCGCATCCACCCGCAGGCCGTCGACGTGAAAATGCTTGAGCCAGTGCAGCGCCGAGGCCAGCATGTAGCCGTGCACCTCGGTGCGCCCCAGGTTATAGATCAGCGTGTCCCAGTCCTGATGAAAGCCTTCCTGGGGGTTGCCGTACTCGTACAGCGCGGTACCGTCGAACTGGGCCAATCCATGGATATCGGTCGGAAAATGCGCCGGTACCCAGTCGAGAATCACGCCGATTTCAGCCTGGTGGCAGGCATTGACGAAGGCCGCAAACTCACCCCCGCTGCCATAGCGCGCGCTGGTGGCGAATTGCGACAGCAGTTGATAACCCCACGAACCACCAAACGGGTGTTCCATGATCGGCATCAGTTCGATGTGGGTGAAACCCAGTTCCTTCACATACGGAATCAGCCGCTCGGCCAGTTCAGGCCAGGTGTACTGGCGGGCCACTTCACCCAGATCGTCCAGTTCGCATTGCCAGGATCCGGCATGCAGCTCGTATATCGACAGTGGCGCCGTCGGACGTTGCCGTTCACCACGGGACTGCATCCAGTCCTGGTCCTGCCAGTCGATCTTCAGCGGTGAGGCGACTTTCGAGGCGGTGTCCGGCGGCAGTGAAGTGGCCAGCGCCATCGGGTCGGCCTTGAGTGGCAGAATGCCATGGGCCCCGAGGATTTCGTACTTATAGGCCTCCCCGGCCTGCAGGCGGGGAATGAATATTTCCCAGACCCCGGTGGGATGACGCAGGCGCATGGGATGCCGGCGACCGTCCCAGTTGTTGAAGTCACCGACCACCGACACCCTTCTCGCATTTGGCGCCCATACGGCGAAACGCACGCCGTCGACACCGTCGACCGTTTTCAGTTGCGCGCCGAGGCAACTGCTCAGGTCCCGGTGATTGCCTTCGGCAAACAGATACAAGTCCATCTCGCCGAGCAGCGGGCCAAAACTGTAGGGGTCTTCGGACAACTGTTCGCCACCGGCCCAACGGGTGCGCAGCTGATAGGACTGCGCCCGGTCGAAGTGACCGACGAACAATCCCGGTGTCTGGGTGACTTCAAGGTTGCCGAGTTCTTCCCCGGAGTCCCTCGCCACCACCTGTACGCTCAAGGCGTCCGGCAGGTAAGCCCGAATGTATTGCCCGCCGGCGCCATCGCCATGGGGGCCGAGTATTGCAAAGGGGTCGTGATGCTCGGCGCGCACCAGGGCATCGATATCCCTTGCTCTGGGCAACAGCGCTTCTTTGTGATGATGACCCTGTTCCTTGTTCGAGAAACTCATGACTACTCTCCACCAAGATCGGAAAAGGGTTTGAGCCCACTCAATAACCCGTACAGACCGTGCAACGGCACGGTGAGCCAGGTGGGGCGATTCTCTGCCTCATAGGCTACTTCATACGCTGCCTTCTCCAGGCCGAACAACGCCAGCGCGGCGTCCTCGCCCTCAGGATCTTGCCATGCATGGCCAAGCGTAGCTGCCGATTGCCGATAAGCGACCACAAATGCATGTTTTGCTTCATTTAAATATCGATCGGCAACGCGCAGGCGAGCGGCTTGTGCGCCTTCGGTGTTGTCGACGTTGTGCACATTGATCGCCATCGCCGCCGCATAGTCGAAGGAACGCAGCACACCGCTGACATCTTTGTACGGGCTGTGTTTGCCCCGTCGTTCGTGTAAGGGGCGCGCCGGTTCCCCTTCGAAGTCGATCAGGTAGGCATCGCCCTTGATCACCAGCACCTGGCCCAAATGCAAATCGCCGTGCACACGAATGCGCAAGCCTCCCGCCGTCTGTTTCGCCAAGGCCTGCACATGACTGAGGATGGCTTTTTTGTTGTCCAGTATTTTGCTGACCAGGGTTTTGTCCGCCGAATTCAGTTCGTTTTGATGCTGTTTAAGCAACTTCAACGCGTACTCGATCTGCGCTGCCACATCCTTGGCGGTCGCCAGCGCGTCCTTTTGCGTGGTGATTTTCGGGTCGAAGTCCGGATTGTCGCTCGGCGCCGCCAGCACTTGATGCATTTCCCCCAGGCGCTGGCCGAGCATGCCGGCGAAATCCCTCAACTCGCCCAGCGCGTTGTAGTGCTGTTCCTGCTCGGACATGGCATCTGCCAACTCGTCGCGCAATGCCCGTTCGAGGTTGTTCTGCGTCCACTCCCAGGCGTCGCCCTGATTGCTCAGGTAGCCCTGGGCGATCATCAGCAGGTTGTCTTCGCCACCCCCGTCGCGACGTACCACTGAGCCCAGCAGCGGAGAAATATGGCGGAAACCGGCGCTCGTCAGGTACGCACTCATTTCCAGTTCCGGGTGCACGCCCGACGCGACCTTGCGGATCAGTTTCAGCACCAGGCTGTTGCCGACCACCACCGAGCTGTTGGATTGCTCGGCCGACAGATAACGCACCTCCGACTCCGCCGTCAGGCCCAGCTTGGCCAGCTCGGCGGTGGGTTCGAAACGGATCTCGCCGCCATCGGAAGGCAACACGGTGTTGTTGTGCATGCCCTGCAACACCGCGCGGATAAAGTTTTCCAGGCTGAACGCATCGGTGATCAAACCAACCTGAGGGCCGCGGCGCACCCTTGAAAGAGCAAGCTGCTGCGGCAACGCGGTACCGACCTGATCTTCGGCAATGAAACCGAACGGCAGTTGATAGCGGCTGGTCTGGCCGGCGCTGGTCACTTCGATCTCACTCAACAACACCGGGTGTTGCGCATCACCGAAACGCACACCGTAGGCCAGGTTGACCTGTTCGATGGCGGCGTCCTTGCCGGCGAACCAGCGACGGTTTTGCAACCAGTTCGGCAGGATGCCCTGCTCCAGGGTGTGGCGCGACGGTGCCTCGAGCAATTCCTCCATGCGTTTTTTCAGCACCAGCGTGGTGAAGTCCGGCAGGCTTTGCGCCGGCTCCACGTGCCAGCTCGGCATCTGGTTCTCGGCGGCGAGGCCAAACCAATAGAAACCGTAAGGCGCCAGGGTCAGGAGAAAATTCAACTGGCCGATGGGCGGGAAGGCATTACCGCCGAGCATCTCCACCGGCACCATGCCGACGTACGCCGCCAGGTCCAGCTCCACGGCTTGTGCGCTGCGCGAAACGTTGGCCACGCACAGAATGATTTCGTGCTTGCCATCGGCAGCGGTGTACTCGCGGGTATACGCCAATACCCGGCGATTGGTCGGCGACAGCATCTTCAAGGTGCCACGACCGAAGGCCTTGGATTGCTTGCGCACCGCGAGCATGCGCCGGGTCCAGTTGAGCAATGAATGCGGGTCGCCGGCCTGGGTCTCGACGTTAACCGACAGGTAACCGTATTGCGGGTCCATGATCGGCGGCAGCACCAGGCTGGCGGGATCGGCGCGGGAAAAACCGCCGTTGCGGTCGATGGACCATTGCATTGGCGTACGTACCCCATCACGGTCGCCGAGGTAGATGTTATCGCCCATGCCGATTTCATCGCCGTAGTACAGGGTCGGCGTGCCGGGCATCGACAGCAGCAAACTGTTGAGCAATTCAACACGGCGGCGGTCGCGTTCCATCAACGGTGCCAGGCGCCGGCGAATGCCGAGGTTGATCCGCGCCCGACGGTCGGCCGCGTAGTAATTCCACAGGTAATCGCGCTCCTTGTCGGTGACCATTTCCAGGGTCAGTTCATCGTGGTTGCGCAGGAAGATCGCCCACTGGCAATTGGCCGGGATCTCCGGGGTCTGGCGCAGGATGTCGGTGATCGGGAAGCGGTCTTCCTGGGCCAGTGCCATGTACATGCGCGGCATCAGCGGAAAGTGGAAGGCCATGTGGCATTCGTCGCCGTTGAGGCCTTTTTTGTCGGCGTCACCGAAATACAGCTGCGTGTCTTCCGGCCATTGATTGGCCTCGGCCAACAGCATGCGGTCAGGATAGTTCGCGTCGATCTCGGCGCGGATCTGCTTGAGGACGTCGTGGGTCTCCGGCAGGTTCTCGTTGTTGGTGCCGTCGCGTTCGATCAGGTACGGAATCGCGTCCAGACGCAAACCGTCGATGCCCATGTCGAGCCAGTAGCGCATCACCGACAGCACGGCTTTCATGACCTGCGGGTTATCGAAATTCAGGTCCGGCTGGTGCGAATAAAAGCGGTGCCAGAAGTACTGGCCGGCCACCGGATCCCAGGTCCAGTTGGATTTCTCGGTGTCGAGGAAAATGATACGGGTGCCGTCGTATTTTTGGTCATCATCGGACCACACATAGAAATCCCGCGCCGCCGACCCTTTCTTGGCCTTGCGCGCGCGCTGGAACCAGGCGTGCTGATCGGAGGTGTGGTTGATGACCAGCTCGGTAATCACCCGCAAACC
Organism: Pseudomonas sp. G(2018); assembly: GCF_005502415.1. Classification (NCBI taxonomy): domain Bacteria; kingdom Pseudomonadati; phylum Pseudomonadota; class Gammaproteobacteria; order Pseudomonadales; family Pseudomonadaceae; genus Pseudomonas; species Pseudomonas sp. G(2018). The sequence continues at coordinate 46,412 of NZ_SCOO01000009.1, forward strand.
ACGCTTGTGCGCTTCGGCGATAAAGCGCTTGGCATCGGCCATGGTGCCGTAGTCGCTGTGCACGCCGCGATATTCGGCAATGTCGTAACCGTCGTCGCGGCGTGGCGAGGGGTAGAACGGCAAGAGCCAGATGGTATTGACGCCCAGATCGGCGATGTAATCGAGTTTGGCGATCAGGCCGGGAAAGTCGCCGATACCGTCATTATTGGAGTCGAAATAGGATTTGACGTGAACTTGGTATATCACCGCGTCCTTGTACCAGAGCGGGTCCTTGATGAACGTGGCTGCCTTGGGTTTCTTCGCCATGTGAAACTCCCGTTGAATTCGAATATGCCGCTCCCACAGGGGATCTGCGTTCAGGCAGTAATCCGCCAAATCCCGAACGGCTGATACTCCGGGTCGATCCGCATGAACTGGTACTTGCCGTGCCAGGTCCAGCGATGGCCATTCATCAAGTCTTCACCGTGGGTGCTGGCATCATCGGGCAGACCCATTTCCCACAGCGGCAATTCGAAATTCGCCTCCTGAACGTCATGCGGGTCGAGGCTGACCGCCACCAGAATGAAGTTGCTGCCGTCGGCGGTGCGTTTGCCGAAGTACAGGATGTTGTCATTCCAGGCGTTGTAGATTTTCAGCCCCAGGTGCGTGTGCAGCGCCGGGTTTTGTCGGCGGATGCGGTTGAGCTGGGCGATCTCGGCGATGATATTGCCCGGCGCGGTGAAGTCCCGCGGGCGGATCTCGTACTTCTCCGAGTTGAGGTATTCCTCCTTGCCCGGTATCGGTGCCGCTTCGCACAGTTCAAACCCGGAATACATGCCCCACAAGCCGGAGCCCATGGTCGCCAGCGCAGCGCGGATCAGAAACCCCGGGCGTCCGGATTCATGCAGGAAGGCCGGGTTGATGTCCGGCGTATTGACGAAGAAGTTCGGCCGGTAACACTCGCGCCACGGCGATTCGTTGAGCTCGGTGAAATAGGTCGCCAACTCCTGTTTGGTGTTGCGCCAGGTGAAGTAGGTGTAGCTCTGGGAGTAACCAACCTTGCCCAGTCGCGCCATCATCGCCGGCGTGGTGAAGGCCTCCGCGAGGAAGATCACGTCGGGGTACAGCGCCCGCACGTCGGCAATCAGCCATTGCCAGAACGGCAGCGGCTTGGTGTGCGGATTGTCGACGCGAAACAGCTTCACGCCTTCAAGAACCCAACCGACGACGATGTCCCGCAGTTCGACCCACAGACTGGGAATCGCTTCGACGGCATAGAAGTCGACGTTGACGATGTCCTGGTATTTCTTGGGCGGGTTCTCCGCGTATTTGATCGTGCCGTCAGGCCGCCAGTTGAACCAGCCAGGATGCTGCTGCAACCAGGGATGGTCCTGGGAGCACTGGATGGCGAAATCGAGGGCGATTTCCAGACCGTGCTCGGCGGCCGCCGCCACCAGCCGACGGAAGTCTTCGCGGGTGCCCAGTTCCGAATGAATCGCCTCGTGCCCGCCCTCCTCGCTGCCGATGGCATAAGGGCTGCCGGGGTCATCGGGACCTGCGGCCAGGGAATTGTTCGGGCCTTTGCGATAGCTGCGGCCAATCGGGTGGATCGGCGGAAAGTACAGGACGTCAAAACCCATGTCCCGAATCATCGGCAACCGCGAATGCACATCGTTGAACGTACCGTGCCGCGCCGGATCGTCGGTAATCGAACGCGGAAACAACTCATACCAACTGGCAAACTGCGCCAGTGTACGCTCGACATCCACCGGGAATTCTGGACTCAGGCTCAGGTAAGCGCGCAGATCGGCCTGGGCCATCAGGTCGGCGCTACGTTGGTGCAGAAACAGGGCGACCTGCTCGGTTTCCAGCAGCCCGGACAGTTCATGGTGCAACGCGGCCAGTTGTTCGCTCAGCGGTCCTTCCGCCCGATCGGCGGCTTGTTGAACCTGAAGGCGACCTTCCTGCAGTTCCAGGCTGACGGGCACGGCGGCCAGGTGCTTTTTTTCCAATTCATAGCGGAAGCTGGCGAACTGATCGATCCAGGCTTCGATACAGAACACATAACGGCCCTGCTCCTCGACGCGGAACGCGCCTTGCCAGCCGTTATTGCCCAGATCGGCCATGACTTCGCTGTGCCAGACCTCCTCGCCATCGGCACGCCAGCGCACGCGCACGGCGAGCTTGTCGTGACCGTCGGCAAACACCTTGCTGGTCACCACCACGTCCTGGCCCACAATGGCCTTGACGGCGAACTGCCCGCCCTCGAGGGTCGGCATGGTGTTCTCGATCACGATTCGCGGCAACAGCAACGCCTGAGACAGCGGAATGTGCGGGTTGTAGCTCAACTCAGTCGGTTTTTCAGCAGTCATCGAGCATCTCTCCTTTACGCCCCAAGGACGCTCTTGTGTCTGGTCGTTATCCACATCGGTAGATCCCTCGCCGAATGAACTCACTTAGGTTCCGAGCAACTGGCGCCTGCAAAAGTTCATCGGCAATTGACTGGAATCAAATCCCTCGCACGGCGGTCAACCCACTTAAGCACGACTCGCGCCATGTGCCACTGGAGGCTTGAACGATGACCAATCCATTCCCGGCCGAAACACCCGACCCGAACATCGACGATCCGGTGATCCCGCCGACCGACCCGCAGCCAGTGCTCGAGCAGGAGCCGCCAGGCAGCATCCCGCCACCCCGGGAAGAACCGCCGACGACCATGCCGCCGGTGATCGTCAATTCCTGAAATTCCACACATCCCCTGTGGGAGCGAGCCTGCTCGCGAAGACGGTATTCCTACCATGGAAAATGCGGCGGATGTCCCGGCCTCTTCGCGAGCAGGCTCGCTCCCACAGGAAATGAACGCCTACGAGGAGTCACGGTCCTTTTCGAACCTGTTCACAATCATCGGCATTACGCCGAGGATCAGTAATGCCAAAAATGTACTGAACACCGCCGTCGCCTCCCGGCCCAATCCGGCAGAGACGCCGATGGCGGCGGTCATCCATAGTCCGGCGGCAGTGGTCAGGCCTTTGACGTGGCCTTCATCTCCGTCCTGATTCTTCAGTATGGTCCCGGCACCGAGAAAACCGATCCCGGCGATCACACCCTGCACCACCCGGCTCATGGCATCCGCCTGGGAGCCGGACATCTGCGGCACCAGCACGAACAGCGCCGCGCCGAGTGCAACCAGCATGTGGGTACGCACGCCCGCGGCCTTGCCCTTGTGTTCGCGTTCAAAACCAAGAATCCCGCCCAGCACCGCTGCCATCAGCAGGCGCACGGTGATGCGGGTCAGTTGCGAGGCATCGCCGATGTCGGCGAATTCCGCTTGCAGGGTCACCCAGACTTCATGCCACCAAGCGTTCATGGCGCTGTCCTTGTGAAGGGCTATGGAAGATGGACCGCGCCGACCATTAATCGGTTGCACAGAACGATGGTCGGTGCCAATGCCCTAACGTGTAACCCGTCGCAAAAAGGATCACGTCATGTCCGTACGCATCCAGAACCAGACCTGTTTCTTTACTACTGAAAATGGCGAGGAAATTCGCCTGTGCCCCGATGTGACCATCATCACTGACAGTGACAAAGCCATGTCAGCGGTAGACCTCAACGGCCAGCGCATCTACATCACCGAAGCAGAAGCCGACGCATTGACCGTAGCAGGCGCCGTCGACGGACGCCGGCATTTAAAGGCTACGGACAGTGATTCGGTGATTTGACTGATCCGCATCAACACCCCCCGCAAGCGCCTGATATAGGCGTTTGCGTCCCGCCACGACGGGTGCTTCAACTTGTCGCATGCCAGCCTTCAGAAACCATCTGATCCGGTTTTTATTGCAATACCTGAGTCTGTTATGCAAACAGATCGCCGCTCATAGTGCTCATGCCTGATGGAGGCTGATGAGCGAAAGACCATGAGCGAGCTAATCCCCGTCCGAACCGTAGAAAGCACCACGCCAGTCAAGATTCATGAACCTTCACGCCCAAAGATGAAGGTCAAGACCAGTGACAACCTGATCCACACCCGCAGCTTCACCGGCCTGTTCCGTAACCTGCGCATCAGCGGCGCGGGCTTCCTGTTCCTGCTGTTCTTCGGCACGGTGTGGTTGAACTGGGGCGGCCGCCAGGCGGTGCTCTGGGACCTTTCCGAAAGCAAATTCCACATCTTTGGCGCGACGTTCTGGCCGCAGGATTTCATCCTGCTTTCGGCGCTGCTGATCATCGCCGCATTCGGTCTGTTTGCGATCACCGTATTTGCCGGACGGGTCTGGTGCGGCTACACCTGCCCACAGAGCTCCTGGACCTGGATCTTCATGTGGTGCGAGAAAATCACCGAAGGCGAACGCAACCAGCGCATCAAGTTGCAAGCCGCGCCCTGGGGCCTGAACAAGTTGATGCGCCGCTCGGCCAAGCACACTTTGTGGCTGGCGATCAGCCTGCTGACCGGCCTGACCTTCGTTGGTTACTTCACCCCGATCCGCCCGCTGGCCGAAGAGCTGCTGACCTTGCAGATGGGTGGCGTCAGCCTGTTCTGGGTGCTGTTCTTCACCGGTGCCACCTACATCAATGCCGGTTGGCTGCGTGAAGCGGTGTGCATGCACATGTGCCCCTATGCGCGGTTCCAGAGCGTGATGTTCGACAAAGACACACTGACCATTTCCTACGACGTCGCCCGCGGCGAAAACCGTGGCCCGCGCAAACGCGAGATCAAACCGGCGGAAGTCGGTCTGGGCGATTGCATCGATTGCCAGGTCTGCGTCCAGGTCTGCCCCACCGGCATCGACATCCGCGACGGCTTGCAGATGGAATGCATCGGTTGCGCGGCGTGCATCGACGCCTGCGATTCGATCATGGACAAGATGGGCTACGAACGCGGGTTGATCAGCTACACCTCGGAGCATCAGTTGCAGGGCGGCAAGACTCACCTGCTGCGGCCACGCTTGATCGGCTACACCGCCGTGCTGCTGGTGATGATCGCCGCGCTGGTGGTCGCGTTGATGGAACGGCCGATGGTGTCGCTGGACGTGAGCAAGGACCGGGGCCTGTTCCGCGAGAACAGTCAGGGGCAGATCGAAAACATCTACAGCTTGAAGGTCATCAACAAGACCCAGTTGCGCCAGGATTACCACCTGACCCTGGTCGACGGCGATGGCTTCCAGTTGCAAGGCAAGTCCGAATTGAGCCTGGCGCCCGGCGAGATCGTCGATGTGCCGGTATCGGTGGCGATGACCACGCAACGGCCAGCCAGCAGCTCGCAGAGCATCAGCTTCAAGATCGTCGACAGCGATGAGCCCGGCATCTACAGCGTGGCCAAGAGCCGGTTTGTTGCGCCGCTGAACCGTTAAGGCTTTAGACTGCGGTGCGCCATTCGCGAGCAGGCTCGCTCTCACAGGGGTGTGGGAGCGAGCCTGCTCGCGAATGAAGGCGACACGGTCTTTCAGAATGAAACCAATCCGGACCAAAGATGAAACGCTACGAAAAATTCGCCGACGACATCGCTGAACTGATCCGCTCCGGCGTCCTCGGCCCTGGCCAACGCGTGCCGTCGGTGCGTTACGCCAGCCAGACCTACGGTGTCAGCCCGTCCACAGTGTTCCAGGCCTATTACCTGCTCGAACGTCGTGGCCTGATCCGCGCCCGGCCGCGCTCCGGCTACTTCGTCAACGCCCATGCGCCACGGCCGTTTTCCGAGCCGGTCATCAGCAGCCAGGTCAACGAATCCACCGAAGTCGACGTCAGCGAACTGGTGTTCTCGGTCCTCGACTCGATCAAGGACCCGAACACCGTGCCCTTCGGCTCGGCATTCCCCAGCCCGACCCTGTTTCCGCTGCAACGGCTGTCGCGCTCGCTGGCCAGCGCCAGCCGCGAGATGGACCCGCGCATGGTGGTCACCGACATGTCGCCGGGCAACCCGCAACTGCGTCGGCAAATCGCCCTGCGCTACATGGTCGGCGGACTGATGCTACCGATGGAAGAACTGCTGATCACCAACGGCGCCCTGGAAGCGCTGAACCTGTGTCTGCAAGCCGTGACCCAACCTGGCGACCTGGTGGCCATCGAGGCCCCGGCCTTCTATGCCTGCCTGCAGATCCTGGAGAGGCTGAAGCTCAAAGCCGTGGAAATCCCGGTGCACCCGCGCGACGGCATCGACCTCGGCGTCCTGGCGCAAACCCTGGAACGCCACCCGATCAAGGCTTGCTGGTGCATGACCAGCTTCCAGAACCCCATGGGCGCGACCATGCCCGAGGCGAAGAAGCAGGAGCTGGTTGAGCTGTTGCGCAACCATCAAGTGCCGCTGATCGAAGACGATGTCTACGCCGAGTTGTATTACGGACAACAAGCGCCGAAACCGGCTAAAGCCTTCGACACCGAAGGGCTGGTCATGCACTGCGGCTCCTTCGCCAAGAGCCTGGCCCCGGGATACCGGGTGGGCTGGGTCGCCGCCGGGCGCTATGCGCAGAAAATCGAACGCCTGAAACTCATGACTTCGCTGTGCGCCTCGATGCCGGCCCAGGCCGCCATTGCCGATTACCTGCAACACGGCGGCTATGACCGGCACCTGCGCAAACTGCGTTACGCCCTGGAGGAACAGCAAAGCGCCATGCTGTCGGCCATTGCCCGCTATTTCCCGGCCGATACCCGCGTCAGCCAACCGGCCGGCGGCTATTTCCTGTGGCTGGAACTGCCGGCACAGATGGATTCGTTGAAGTTGTTCCAGATGGCACTGGCACAAGGCATCAGCATCGCCCCGGGGCCGATTTTTTCGCCGGCCCAACGGTTCAGGAATTGTATTCGGTTGAATTACGGCAGCCCGTGGACGGAAGACGCGGAAAAGGCGATGGAGACGTTGGGGCGGATTGTGCGGTCGTTCTGACAGCTGTGCATCGCCAGTTCCGGCCTCTTCGCGGGCAAGCCCGCGAAGGGGCCAGCTCTAACGACACTAATCTCAGGGATTAACGCCCACCACCCAGATCAACAAAAGTCCCGGTCGCATAAGACGCCTTGTCCGACAACAACCAGACAATCGCCTCGGCCACTTCATCCGGCCGCCCGCCCCGGGCCATCGGGATCGCCGATTCGAGTTTGCTGACTCGATCCGGATCGCCGCTCAGCGCATGGAAATCGGTGTAGATGTAACCCGGTCGCACCGCGTTGACGCGAATCCCCTCACCCGCCACCTCCTTGGACAGGCCGATGGTAAAGGTGTCGAGCGCGCCTTTGGAGGCAGCATAGTCGACGTACTCGTTGGGGGAGCCCAGCCGTGCGGCGACCGATGAAACGTTGACGATGCTGCCGCCCTGCCCGCCGTGCTTGGGCGACATGCGCAGGATCGCGTGCTTGGCGCACAGCACCGGCGCCAGCACATTGGTCTTGAGGATTTTCAGAATGCGGAATTCGGACATTTCGTCGACCCGGGACTTGTGCCCCACGGTGCCGGCGTTGTTCACCAGCGCCGTGACCCGCCCCAGTTCGTTGTCCACGCGATGGAACAGCGCGATCACTTCATCTTCTATGCTGACATCGGCGCGCACTGCAATGGCTTGCGCACCCAAGGCACGGACTTGCTCCAGCACACCTTGCGCCGCCTCTTCGTCAGACTGATAGTTGATGCAGATCCGATAGCCTTGCTCGGCGGCCAACAGGGCTGTGGCGGCGCCAATGCCGCGACTGCCGCCGGTGATGACGATGACTTTTTCCATGCAAGCTTTCCCCGTTTCAAGCGTATGCGGTCGGGGGAAGAATAACCGGCCTTTTCGGTTTTTGCATGGCTTCGGTGGTGTTTGCCCGCGATGAACGATAACGCGGTCGATCAGGCCAGCGCCAACTGCTCCGAACGGTGAATCTCCTTCATGAACCGTTCTGCCGGCAGCGGATGCCCGAGCAGATAGCCCTGCAACGAATCGCAACCGAGTTGAGTCAGGAAGTCCTGCTGCACGCCGGTCTCCACGCCTTCAGCGACGATACGCAGGCCCAGCGCCTGACCGAGGGCGACGATGGCGGAAACGATGGCGGCATCGTCACTGTCACGCTCCAGGTCACGCACGAATCCGCGGTCGATCTTCAGCTCATTGGCCGGCAGGCGCTTGAGGTACATCAAGCTCGAATAACCGGTACCGAAATCATCGATGGACAGATCGACACCCATTTCCGACAGCTCCTGCAGCACCGTCATGCTCGCATCGGCATCGCTCATCGCGGTGGTTTCAGTGATTTCCAGGGTCAAACTGTTGGCCGGCAAGTGGTGCGTAGCCAGCGCTTTGGCCACGCTCTGCACCAACCCCGTGTGGCAAAACTGCAAGGCCGAGAGGTTCACCGCAATGCGCCAGTCGGTGTAGCCGAGGACGTACCACTCGCGCATCTGCCGGCACGCTTCGTTGAGTACCCAGTCGCCGATCGGGATGATCAGCCCGGTCTTCTCCGCCAGTTCAATGAACTTGTCCGGCAGCAACATGCCCTGGGTCGGGTGCTCCCAGCGCAGCAACGCTTCGGCACCGACGGGCTTACCGTTATTGGCGTCGAACTTGGGCTGGTAATAGAGGCTGAACTGTTGTTGTTCGACAGCGTTGCGCAGGTCTTGCAGCAGTTGCAACTGCTTGCGCGCGTTGCCGTTCATCGAGGCGTCGAAGAAGCTGTAGCCGTTTTTGCCCGCGCCCTTGGCGTGGTACATCGCGGCGTCAGCATTCATCAGCAATTCATGGGCGCTCTGACCGTTACCCGGATAGAGCGCAATGCCGACGCTGGCGGAGATTTGCAGATCGTGTTCGGCGACGCGGAACGAACGCGCGATCAACCCGACCTGATGCGCCGCCAGGTTCATCGCGTCATTCTGTTCGCTCAATTGCACCAGCAGCACGAACTCGTCGCCGCCGATACGCGCCAGGGTGTCCTGACTGCGCAAATCCTCGCGCAACCGCAGACTGACTTCCCGCAACAGCTGGTCGCCCATGTGATGGCCGAAGGCGTCGTTGACCGGTTTGAAGCCATCCAGATCGATGAACATCAACGCAAAACAGCCACCCTCGGCGTCCACACGGGACATCGCCTGATCGATGCGGTCAGCCAGCAACACGCGATTCGGCAGGCCGGTCAGGGTGTCGTGCAGGGCCAGTTGGGTCAATTCGCGGTTGGCTTCGGTCAGTGACAGGGCCAGGCTGGCGGTGCGGGCTTCCAGGCGCGCATCAAGGATCGAAGTCAGCAAGGCGATGCTCAGCACCGCCAACGTGGTGATCAGCACCAGGTTATCCAGGCCGTTGCCGTTCAGACCGTTGCTGGCCGCGCCGCAAAAACTGCCATCGGGAAAGCGCGCCGCCGCCATGCCGGTGTAGTGCATGCCGACGATGGCAATCCCCATGATCACCGCCGCGCCGCCACGGATCAGGCGCACATGGGGCGTGTGCTGGCGCAGATGAAACGCGATCCATAACGCCGCCCCGGACGCGCCGACCGCAATCAGCAATGAGGCGCTGAAGAGCGTCGGATCGTAATCGATCCCCGGCTGCATGCGCATGGCGGCCATGCCGGTGTAATGCATGGCGCTGATGCCCGCGCCCATGGCCAGTGCGCCGAACGCCAGTTGCGAGGCTGGCAATTGCGGCTGACTGACCAGCCACAGGGCGAAGCCGCAGGATAGGATACCAATCAGCAGCGACAGCAGCGTAAGGGAGACGTCGTAACCCAGGTCGATTGGCAGTCTGAACGCGAGCATGCCGATAAAATGCATCGACCACACGCCGACGCCCATGGCGAAAGCGCCGCCCGCCGTCCATAAATGCACGGCACGCCCCTTGGCGGTGGCGATACGCCCGGTCAGGTCGAGCGCCGTGTATGAAGCGAGAATCGCGACACAGAGCGAGATGATAACCAGCGAGGGGGAATAACTACCGATGAGCATAAGACGTCTCGCCACCGCCCCCCGTACTGCTTCCCTTCTCGGTGGGGCAAATCGGGCGATTGTACTGATTCCGCCGTTGAACGCACTGAAAAAGTAATCATTTAGCCATCAGACCGATGAAACGCTTGTTTGAGGGACTCTGCAACCCGCTGAAGCCCACTCCAAACACTGCATAATCCCTGTAGGAGCAGCCGGTCGACGCTCGATTGCTCGCGATGAGGGCCCAGGCACCGCGGGCATCCAGCTAGCCCGCGTTATCGTTAACGACCATCGCGAGCAAGCTCGCTCCTACAGTTCAGTCGGGTCGTTCGAGCTGCCCGTCCCAGCCACCACCCAGCGCCGCAATCAACTGCACGCTGGAAATCAACCGGCTCTGCAACAGATTCAGCGCACTGCGCTCGTTGTTCAATGCCGCCGCCTGAACCACCACCACATCCAGGTAGGCAATCACGCCGGCCTTGTACTGATTCTGGGTCAGGCGCAAGGATTCGCGTGCCGCGTCCAGGGCTTGCTGGCGCACAACGGCTTCGTCCTCCAGAACCTTGAGCTGAATCAGGTAATCCTCTACTTCGCGGAAACCATCGAGTACGGTCTGGCGGTATTTGGCCACGGTTTCATCGTAAGCCGCTTCGCTGCGATCCACTTCCGCCGAACGCTGGCCGCCGTCGAACAGGGTCATGGCCAGTTGCGGCCCCACCGACCAGAAACGGTTGGGCACGCTGAACAAGTCCTTTGAGGTACTGCTGCTGTAACCGCCGTTCAAACTCAAGGTCAGGTCCGGGTAGTAAGCAGCCTTGGCCACGCCGATGTTGGCATTGGCGGCCATTACCGAGCGCTCGGCGGAGGCAATGTCCGGGCGTCGCTCCAGCAACTGCGAAGGCAGGCTCAGCGGCACCTCGGGCAACGCCGGAATATCCTGGGTTTCAGCCAGTTTGAATTGCGCCGGCGGCAGGCCGATCAGCACGGCGATGGCGTTTTCGAACTGGGCGCGTTGCCAGATCAGATCGACCATGTCCGCCTCGGTACTCTTGAGCTGGGTCTGCGCCTGAGCCACCGCATCTTTGCCGGACACACCCGCACGGTACTGGTTCTCGGTCATTTTCAGCGAGCGCCGGTAGGCCTCGACGGTCGCTTCCAGCAGGCGCTTCTGCTCATCGATAACCCGCAATTGCAGATAGTTCTGTACCAGTTCCGACTGCTGGCTCAGGCGCATCGCCGCCAGATCGGCGTAGCTGGCCTCGGCGTTGGCCGTGTCGGCTTCGAGGCCTCGGCGCAATTTACCCCAGACATCCGCTTCCCAGCTCACACCGGCCTGTGCGGTGTAGGTATCGCGAATGCCGCTCGAAGTACTGGTCAGGCTCGAACTGCTGCTGCCGCTACCCTGGCTGGAACGGTTTTTCCCGACGCTCAGGTCCACCGTCGGAAAAAACGCGCCTCGGGCACTACGTACCAAGGCCTGGGCCTGGCGGTATTGGGCTTCGGACTGGGCAACGGTCTGGTTGGCACTGTTGAGTTTTTCGATCAGGCCATTGAGCTGCTGATCACCGTACAACTCCCACCAGGCACCACGGGCCAGGGCATCGCTCGGACTGGCCTGACGCCAGCCAGCCGCTTCCTTGTACTCCATCGGTGCAGCCGCTTGCGGGCGCTGGTAATCCGGGCCGATGGCACAGGCACTGAGCAGCGCCGCGCACAGCGACAGGCTCAGCAACCGCGAGCCTCGGGCCTTGATCAACGATGTGGCCAGCGGTGTGGCCAGGTTGAATTGCGATGTGTCAGTCATAGCGGAGTTTCCAGAGCAGCATCGGTACGCACCCCACGCCAGTGGTTGAAGCGATGGCGCAGTTTGTCGAGATAGAGGTAAACCACCGGGGTGGTGTAAAGGGTCAGCACCTGGCTGAAGATCAGCCCGCCGATGATGGTCAGGCCCAGCGGCTGGCGCATTTCCGCCCCTTCGGCGCGACTCAGCAGCAACGGCAAGGCACCGAGAATCGCCGCCAGGGTGGTCATCAGGATCGGCCGCAAACGTTGCAGACAGGCATTGCGAATCGACTCGAGCGGTTCCATGCCTTGCTGGCGTTCGAGTTGCAAGGCCAGGTCGATCATCAGAATCGCGTTCTTCTTCACCACACCGATCAGCAGGAACAGCCCCAGCAACGAAATCAGGCTGAACTCGCCGCCCAGGGCATAGATCGACAGCAACGCGCCGACACCCGCCGAAGGCAAGGTCGAGAGAATGGTCAGCGGATGAATATAGCTTTCATACAGCACGCCGAGTACCAGATACACCGCCACCAGCGCGCCAAGGATCATCCACGGCTGGCTTTTCTGGGTCGCGGCAAAGGCATCGGCGGTGCCGGCCATCTTGGCGATGACGTCTTCCGGCAAGCCCACGGAGGCAATGGCCCGCTCGATGGCGGCACTGCCCTTCTCTACCGTCACACCTTCGGCCATGTCAAAGGCAATGCTTTCCGAGGCGAACTGGCCTTCATGGCTGACCCGATCGTCTTCCAGGCTGTTTTCGTAATGGGCAATGGTCGACAGCGGAATCCGCGCACCGTCCGCGGTGATCACCTGGACCTGCTTGAGGGTGATCGGATCCTGGGCGTATTTGGGATTGACCTCCATCACCACCTGATACTGGTTGAGACTGTCGTAGATGGTCGATATCTGCCGCTGGGCGTAGGCGTTGTTCAGCACCGCTGTGACCATGTCCATGTCCACCCCCAGGCGTTTGGCCTGGTCGCGGTCGACGATCAGCGTCACCTGCTGCGCACCACGGCCTTCCCGGGCGTCAATCGCGGTCAGCTCCGGCAAGGCCTTGAGCGCCGTCACCACTTTCGGATACCACTCGCGCAACGCCCCCAGATCACCGCTTTGCAGGATGTAGGAGTACTGCGACGAGGTCTGCTCGCGACCACCGCCGAATTGCAGGTCCTGGTCGGCCATCAGCATCAGCTGCGCGCCAGGCACCTTGGGCATTTCCTTGCGCAGACGCTCGATGACCTTTTGCGCGGAAATATTGCGCTCCTTGATCGGTTTCAGGCGTACCAGCATGAACGCGTTGTTGGTGCCGTTGGTGCCGCCGATGAAACCGGCAACGCTTTCCACTGCGGCGTCCTTCAACACCTCGCGGCGGAATATTTCCATTTTCGGCTGCATGACGCTGAACGAAAGGCCGTCGTCACCGCGCACGAAACCGATCAGTTGGCCCGTGTCCTGTTGCGGTAAAAATGTTTTTGGAACAACCACATACAGCGCGATGTTCACGCCAACTGTTACGAACAGACTTAGCAACGTCAATCGACGGTGGCGCAGCACCCAGTCGAGGCTGATGGCGTATTTGCCGACCATCCATTCGTTGGCGCCCTGGCTCCAGCGTTGCAGGCGGTTTTCCTGGCCCGGGGTGTGCGGCTTGAGCCAGCGGGCGCAGAGCATCGGGGTCAATGTCAGCGAGACCACCAGCGACACCACAATGGCGGCCGCCAGGGTAATGGAGAACTCGCGGAATAGGCTCTCGATGATTCCACCCATGAACAGGATCGACAGGAACACCGCTACCAGGGACGCGTTCATCGACAGCAAGGTAAAGCCGACTTCCTGGGCGCCGAGATAGGCAGCCTTCATCGGTTTGATGCCTGCGTCGATATGCCGGGAAATGTTCTCCAGCACCACGATGGCATCGTCCACCACCAGCCCGGTGGCCAGAATCAGCGCCATCAGCGACAGGTTGTTCAGCGAAAAACCGTAGAGGTACATCACCGCAAAGGTGCCCACCAGCGACACGGGTACCGCCAGGCTCGGGATCAGCGAGGCGCGAAAGTTACCGAGAAACAGGAATACGACCAGGATCACCAGGGCCACGGCGATCAGCAGGGTCATTTCCGCTTCGTGCAGCGTGGCCTTGATCACCGGCGAGCGATCCATGGCCAGGTTCAGTTTGACGCTCGCCGGCAGCACCGCCTGCAACGCCGGCAACTGGGCCTTGATCTCGTTGACCGTCTCGATGATGTTGGCCCCGGCCTGCCGGTTGATCACCAGCAGCACTGCCGCGTCATCGTTGAAGAAACCGCTGTTATAACGGTCTTCGACGCCGTTGCTGACCTTGGCCACATCCTTCAGGCGCAGGGCCGCGCCGTCCGCGTAGTGGATGATCAGCGACTCGTAGTCCTTGGCCTTTTCCAGTTGATCGTTGGCCTGCACTTGCCACAACCGCTGGCCGTCTTCCACCGAGCCCTTGGGTCGGCGTACGTTGGCATTGGCAATGGTATTGCGCACATCGTCCAGCGCCACGCCGTACTGGTTCAGCGCCTGGGGTTCGAGTTCGATGCGCACCGCTGGCAAGGAACTGCCGCCGATCTGCACTTCCCCGACGCCCTGCACTTGCGACAGGCTCTGGGACAGGATGGTCGAGGCCAGGTCATACAGCTGGCCCTTTTCCAGCACGTCCGAGGTTAGCGACAACACCATGATCGGCGCCTGGGACGGATTGACCTTCTTGTAGGTCGGCATGCTGCGCATTCCGCTGGGCAGCAGGTTGCGCGAGGCGTTGATCGCCGCCTGCACTTCCCGCGCCGCACCGTTGATGTCGCGGTCCAGGTCGAATTGCAGGATCACCCGAGTCGAGCCCTGGCTGGAACGGCTGCTCATGGTGTTGACCCCGGCGATGGCGCCGAAGGATCGCTCCAGCGGCGTCGCCACCGTCGAGGCCATGACCTCCGGGCTCGCGCCGGGCAAACTGGCCTGGACCACGATCACCGGGAAGTCCATTTGCGGCAACGGCGACACCGGCAACAGGCCGAAGCTCACGCCGCCCAACAGCATGATCGCCAGGCTCAGCAACATGGTTGCGACCGGGCGCTTGATGAAGGGTCCCGACAGGTTCATGGCTGCTCTACCGCGTCCACGGACTCAGGCTTGCGGCCCCAGCGCCGACCCAGGCGGTCGAAATACAGATAGATCACAGGCGTGGTGAACAGCGTCAAAATCTGGCTGAGCAACAGGCCTCCGACCATCACCAGACCCAGCGGCTGACGCAATTCAGCCCCGGAACCGGTCGCCAGCATCAGCGGCACCGCGCCAAACAACGCGGCCAGTGTCGTCATCAGGATCGGCCGGAAACGCAACAGCGCCGCCTGATAGATCGCCGTTTGCGGGTCCATGCCCTGATTGCGCTCGGCATCCAGTGCGAAGTCGATCATCATGATCGCGTTCTTCTTCACGATGCCGATCAGCAGGATTATGCCAATAATCGCGATCATCCCCAGGTCATTGCCACTCAACAACAAGGCCAACAACGCGCCGACCGCCGCCGAGGGTAACGTTGAAAGGATAGTGATCGGGTGGATGTAGCTCTCGTACAGCACGCCCAGCACGATGTACATGGTCACCACCGCCGCCAGAATCAGCAGCAAGGTACTCGACAGCGACGCCTGAAACGCCTCGGCCGCGCCCTGGAACTGGGTCTGCACGCCAATCGGCATGCCGATGTCCTTCTGCACCTGCTCGATGATCTGCACCGCATGCCCCAACGCCACACCGGGGGCCAGGTTGAAGGACATCATCACCGCCGGGAACTGGCCGATGTGGGTGATCGCCAATTGCGCCTGACGCTCTTCGATATGGGCCAGGCTGGACAACCGCACCTGACCGCCGTCGGTGGTCTTGACGTGAATCTGGTCCAGCGCCTGCGGGCCGATTTTCTCGCCGGACTGCGATTGCAACACCACGCGATACTGGCTGGCCTGGGTGTAGATGGTGGAAATCTGCCGCTGACCAAAGGCGTCATACAGCGCATCGGTGATGTTCGACACCGACACCCCGACCCGCGATGCGGCATCGCGGTCGATCACCAGGTAGACCTGCAAGCCCTTGTCCTGCAAGTCGCTGGCAACGTCGGTCAGCTCCGGCCGATCCGCCAGGGCTTCGACCAGACGCCCGCTCCACAGGCTGAGCAGTTCCGAATCCGGTGACGACATGCTGAACTGGTACTGCGTACGGCTGACCCGGTCTTCGATAGTCAGGTCCTGCACCGGCTGCATGTAAAGGCGAATGCCGACCAGCTTGTCCAGTTCCGGCTGCAATCGGGCAATCACTTCGGTTGCGCTCAGGTCGCGATTGCCGTGGGACTTGAGGTTGATCAGCAACCGGCCGCTGTTGAGCGTCGAGTTATCACCGTCGACACCGATGTAGGACGACAGGCTCTCGACCGCCGGATCGGCCAGGATGACCTTGGCCAGTTCCTGCTGACGTTCGCTCATGGCTGCGAAGGAAATCGACTGCGGCGCCTCGGAGATGCCCTGGATCACCCCGGTGTCCTGCACCGGGAAGAAGCCCTTGGGCACCATCATGTACAGGAATACCGTCAACGCCAGGGTGCCAATGGCCACCAGCAACGTCAGCGGCTGATGCTTGAGTACCCACTGCAATTTGCGTCCGTAGGCGGCGATCATCCAGTCGATGGCGGCACCGCTGGCGCGGTAGAAACGGCCCTGCTCTTGCTCTTTGGGCTCACGCTTGAGCAACCGCGCGCACATCATCGGCGTCAGGGTCAGGGACACCACCAGGGAAATCAGGATCGCCACCGCCAGGGTGATGGCAAATTCGCGGAACAGCCGCCCCACCACGTCGGCCATGAACAGCAGCGGGATCAACACGGCGATCAGCGACAGGGTCAGGGATACAAGGGTGAAACCGATCTGTTTGGCGCCCTTGAGCGCCGCGTTCAGCGGGCTGTCACCCTCTTCGATGAATCGGGAAATGTTCTCCAGCATCACGATCGCATCGTCCACCACGAAACCGGTGGCGATGGTCAGGGCCATCAGGGTCAGGTTATTGACCGAGAACCCCGCGAGGTACATCACGCCAAAAGTACCGATCAACGACAGCGGCACGGCCACCGACGGAATGATCGTGGCACTGGCCCGGCGCAGGAACAGGAAGGTGACCATGACCACCAGGGCGATGGCGATCAGCAGTTCGTGTTGCACATCCTTGACCGAGGCGCGGATGGTCTGGGTGCGGTCGGTCAGTACCACGACATCGAGGCCGGCCGGCAGGTTGTCGGTGATGCTCGGCAGCAAGGCCTTGATCCGGTCCACCACTTCGATGACGTTGGCACCCGGTTGACGCTGGATGTTCAGCAGCACCGCCTGGTTTTCATTGGCCCATGCCGCCAGACGCTCGTTTTCGGCGCCGTCGACGATCTCCGCCACGTCCTTGAGCCGCAACGGCGCGCCATTGGCGTAGGCCAGTATCAGGTTGGCGTAGTCCTGTGGCGAGGTCAGTTGATCGTTGGCGTCGAGCATCGACACCCGGGTCGGGCCGTCGAAGTTGCCCTTGGGCTGGTTGACGTTGGAAGCGCCGATCAGGGAGCGCACGTCCGACAGGTTCAGGCCGTTGGCCGCCAGGGCCTCGGGATTGACCTTGATTCGCACCGCCTGACGCTGGCCACCGGCAATGCTGACCATGCCGACCCCGCTGATCTGGGCGATTTTCTGCGCCATGCGCGTATCGACCAGATCGTTGAGCTTGGGCAGCAGCATGGTCTTGGACGTGATGGCCAGCGTCAGCACCGGGGTATCGGCCGGGTTGACCTTGTTGTACACCGGTGGTGCGGGCAGGTCCTTGGGCAGCAGGTTGGTCGCGGCATTGATCGCGGCCTGCACCTGCTGTTCGGCGACGTCCATGTTGATGTCGAGGCTGAAGCGCAGGGTCAGCACCGAGGCACCGCCGGAGCTGGTCGAGGCCATCTGGGTCAGGCCGGGCATCTGCCCGAATTGCCGCTCAAGCGGCGCGGTCACGGCGCTGGTCATGACATCCGGGCTTGCGCCGGGATAAAGGGTCATGACGCGAATGGTCGGATAATCGACCTGGGGCAATGCCGACACCGGCAGCAACCGGTAGGCGATCACGCCGGCCAGGATAATGGCCAGCATGCTCAGGGTGGTCGCTACAGGACGAAGGATAAACAGCCGCGAGAGGTTCATGCGCCGCCCTTTTTCGCCTTGTCGGCAGGCGCCGGCTCAGCGGTGTTGGTCGCCGATCCGCCTTGCAGATGGCCAGCGGGGCTGGTCGGTACTTGTGTCGGGTCATTGACGACTTCCACGTCGCTACCGTCCTTCAAGCGATCGGTGCCTTCCAGCACCACGCGATCACCGGCGGCCAGACCTTCGGTGACCACAGTGTTTTCACCGTCGCTGGCGCCGATTTTGAGCTGGCGGATCTTGACCTTTTTGTCGCCGTCCAAGGCGTAGACGAACGTGCCGTTGGTGCCGAACTGGATCGCGGCGGACGGTGCGAGCACGACATCCTTGAGGGTGTCGGCCAGCAGGCGCACGTTGACGAACTGGTTGGGGAACAGCGACTGGTCGCGGTTGTCGTAACGCGCCTTGAATTTCAGGGTGCCGGTGGTGACGTCGATCTGGTTGTCCAGGCTCTGCAGCACGCCGGTGGCTTGTAGCTTGGTGTCACCACGATCCCAGGCCTCGGCCGGCAGTTTGGCGCCACTGCGATAGCGTGCGAGCACTGTCTCGAGGCTGTTTTCCGGCAAGGTGAACGCCACGCTGATCGGTTGGGTCTGGGTGATGATCGCCAGCGCCGTGGTGTCGTTGGCCGCGACCAGGTTGCCGACGTCGAGCTGACGCAGGCCGACGCGCCCGGTGATCGGCGCGCGGATTTTGGTGAATTCGAGATTGAGCTTGGCGTCGTTGACCGCCGCCTGATTGGTCTTGACCGTGCCCTGGAATTGGCCGACCAGCGCGACGGCGGTGTCCAGGGTCTGTTTGGCGATGCTGTCTTCCTTGTACAGGCCGGTATAACGCTCGACATCCACCTGGGCATTCTTCAACTGCGCCTGATTCTGCAGCAAGGTGCCTTCGGCCTGGAGCAAGGCGTTCTGGTACGGGCGCGGGTCAATCTCGGCCAGCAGATCGCCAGCCTTGACCATCTGCCCTTCCTCGAAATAGATCTTCACCAGCTCACCGCCCACACGGCTGCGCACGTTGATGGTGTTCAGTGCGGTGACCGTCCCCAGCGCCTTGTAATACAGCGGGAAATCACCCTTGACCGCCGGCGCCACACGAACCGGCACGGGACCTGTCGCGCCGCCGAACCCCGGACGCATCCCCCCTGACCTGCCAGTGTGCCCCGCCACGGCTTTCGGCTGCGCGCCCTCTTTCGGCGCAGCACCGCCGGGCCAGAATTTCCAGCACAGGGCGGCAATGACCAACAGCACAAGCAGGCCAAACAGCCAGCGACGGGGACTACGGGAAGCAGAGGATTGCATTGAGTGATCAACCATTGGGCGCGTGGGCTTTTTATTACATGAGGCTGAACGATAAGCACTGGCAGAGTTTAAGCAAAGCGCCTTTACCGGCAATTTACCTTCGGCTTACGTAACAGGAGATTTATCCAAGACACTGAAACACAAATGAAAACGGCCTGGGAGGGCCAGGCCGTTAACAATTGTAAAAGCTTGCTTACTTCAGAACACTTATTTCAGAACTTTGAGCGCTGCTTCGTAGTTCGGCTCATCAGCGATTTCGCCAACCAGCTCGCTGTGCAGCACGTTGTCGTTCTCGTCCAGCACCACCACGGCACGGGCGGTCAGGCCTTTGAGCGGGCCGTCGGCGATGGCCACGCCGTAGTTCTGGATGAATTCGGCACCGCGCAGGGTCGACAGGTTCTGGACGTTTTCCAGGCCTTCGGCACCGCAGAAACGCGCCTGGGCGAACGGCAGATCGGCGGAGATGCACAGCACCACGGTGTTGGCGATGTCATTGGCCTGGGCGTTGAACTTGCGCACGGACGTGGCACAGGTCGGGGTGTCGACGCTTGGGAAGATGTTCAGCACTTTGCGCTTGCCGGCGAAGTCTTTCAGGGTAACGTCGGACAGATTGCCGGCAACCAGGGAAAAGGCTGGCGCCTTGGAACCGGCTTGAGGCAACTGGCCGTTGACTTGAACCGGGTTGCCTTTAAGAGTCACTTGAGCCATGAACGGAGTCCTTCTGAACGTTGTTGTAGAAAATATTGAAGAGGCCGAAGTTAACCACGAAATCGGCCGGTGACCTACCCCGGATACAAAACTTGAGGACAGCCCCAATCCCCTGTGGGAGCGAGCCTGCTCGCGAATGCAGTGTGTCAGGCAAATCATTACTAAATATCGAACCGCTTTCGCGAGCAGGCTCTCTCCCACAGGGTCGTCACCCGATCGCTATATAGCGTACCTCCCACTCTCGTCGTCACCCGAGGTTCATGACGAAAGGCATGCATCGACCGAACCCCGGGGTTTGAGGCTATCACTGAATTTGGTATGACTTTCCATGACGATGCTGTCGATCCAACCGGTACTCGTTCGACTATAACTGAGCAATCCAAATCCAACGGAGACAACACCATGCGCTTCATGATCATTGTCAAAGCCAGCCAGGACTCCGAAGCCGGCGTGATGCCCAGTACCGAACTGCTGACCGCGATGGGCAACTACAACGAAGAACTGGCCAAGGCGGGCATCCTCCTCGCCGGCGAAGGCCTGCACCCCAGCAGCAAAGGCGCCCGCGTACGCTTTTCCGGCGACCAACGCACGGTCATCGATGGCCCGTTCGCCGAAACCAAGGAACTGATCGCCGGCTATTGGTTGTGGCAGGTGAAGTCGAAGGAAGAAGCCATCGAATGGGTCAAGCGCTGCCCCAACCCGATGCCGGGCACCGAGGCCGAGATCGAGATTCGCCAGGTGTTCGAGGCGGCGGATTTTGGTGAGGAATTCACGCCGGAGCTGCGGGAGCAGGAAGAGCGGGCGTTTGGGCCAGGGAAGAAGTGCTGAGTATCGGGATCGCACAGCCAAGCTTTTCAGCGAAAACACCTGCTAAAAGCTTGACCGTGAACAGAGTATCTACAGACAAAGGGATCTGTAGGAGCAGGGCTTGCCCGCGAAGCCGTTTTCATAACCAAAGATTCACCCCCTCCGACTGGCTAACCCTCATTTAGCTGCTAGCTTCAAGAGACACGTCCTACAGCCTTGATAGCAAAGAGATTACGCAGTAACGGCCGCCAAGTGCCGGGTCTTCCCAATGAGCCACCAGGGAACCGGGGGAATCATGTTGAAGAAAATGGGGATACACATTTTTCTTGTGGCGACTTCGTTCGCGCCTCTTATTTGTGCCTACGCCGACAACGCCGAGACCGCCAACAAGAGCAACAACCCGCTCAACTTCGAGCCGGGGATGAACCTGCAGGACTACTACACACCGAGGTACTACGGCTCCAACATCCACACCAACGACCTGCTGGTGCGCGGCACGTTGCCGATTGCACCGAACGATTTCATCGGCGTGCCCCAGTTGTTGCGCGGTACGGCGCCGATCAGCACCCATCCTGATCCGAACGGCGGCTACAGCACCGGTGAAGGCGACCTCAACCTGTTCGATATCTTTCTGCTGAAAACCGAGGGCGTGCAGTTGGGTATCGGGCCGATGATCACCGCCCCCTTTGCCGATCAGGATGAGCTCGGCACCGGCAAATGGCAGGCCGGGTTCGCCGCCGTAGCCATCGACGCGTCACCTCGCGGCCTGCTGGGCGCGCTGGTGCAATACCAGAGTTCATTTGCTGGCGACCACGACCGCGAGCATGTTGAAACGGCGACGCTGCAACCTTTCGTCATTCACAACCTGGACCACGGCTGGTACTTGCGCTCCACCGGTATCTGGACCTTCGACCTGAAGAACGACACCCACTACATCCCACTCGGTTTGGGTGGTGGAAAAGTCTGGAAAGACGGGCCCAATATCCTCAACGCCTTTATCGAACCGCAGTGGACCGTCGAGCGCAAAGGCGATGGCGTGCCGCAGTTCACCCTGTTCGTCGGGCTCAACGCCACGTTTGGAAAGTGAGGCACTGCCATGCACATTGCAATTCGCACAGCCGGTTTCGGCCTGATGACGATGTTTGTCAGTTGCGGCGTGGGTGCCGACTTCACCGCCACCCCGGAACAAGCCCGGGGCATCGCCAGGGAAGCCTATCTGTACGGTTTTCCGGTGGTGGAAATGTACAAGACGCTCTACAGCCAGGCAGTGGACAAGAAGAGTTCGAACTACAAGGCGACGTTTAACCGGATCGGCAACACCGCCAAGGCCTTCACCGCCCAGGACACCGCGTTCGTCACGCCCAATGCCGACACGCCCTACTCCTTCGTCTGGATGGACCTGCGCGCCGAGCCTCTGGTACTCACTTTGCCGCCCGTTGAAGAGCACCGTTACTACTCGGTGCAATTGATCGATGCCTACACGCAGAACTTCGCTTACCTGGGGACCCGCAGTACCGGCAACAACGGCGGCCAGTTCATGATTGCAGGCCCCGACTGGAAAGGTAAGCAACCCCAGAACATCGACCGCCTGCTGCGCAGTGAAACCAACATCGCCTACGCGCTGTATCGCACGCAGCTGTTCGACACCAAGGATCTGGCCAAGGTCAAGCAAATCCAGAAGGGCTACAAGGTTCAATCCCTGAGCCGGTACACCCGGCACAAGGCACCGCGCGCCGCCGCGAAAATCGACTGGCCGAAACCCACGCCGACCATGAGTGACACGCCGGATCTGTTTCGCTACCTGAACTTCATGCTGGCCTTTGCACCGCCCCAGAACGTGGAAAAAGCCTTGCTCGCACGCTTCAAGACCATCGGTATCGAAGCTGGCAAGCCATTCAATCTGACCAAACTGAGTGCCGATCAACGAAAAGCCCTGGAAGACGGCATCAGCGACGCCAAGGCGGAGTTCGCCACATTCAAGAAAACCAGAATCGATACCCATGAAGTCAGCAGCGGCGATTTCTTTGGCACCCGCAATCACCTCAAGGGCAATTACCTGTACCGCTACGCCGGCGCCAACCTGGGCATCTTCGGTAACTCCGCCGAAGAAGCCAATTACATCGGTTACTTCGTCGACAGGAATGATCAGCCGGTCGACGCCTCCAGGCACGACTACACCCTGCATTTCGACAAAGGCGCCCTGCCCCCGGCCGAGGCGTTCTGGTCGCTGACCCTGTACAACGCGAAGAACAAATTGCTGGTAGACAACCCGCTCAATCGCTACCTGATCAACTCGCGGATGCTGCCCGACCTCAAGCTCGACGCCGACGGCGGCCTGACTCTATTCGTACAGAACAAGGCACCGGCCAAGGATCTGCAAAGCAACTGGTTGCCGGCGCCGAACGGGCCGTTTTACGGCGTGCTGCGTCTGTACCTGCCTAAACCGGAAGTCGCCGGCGGTCAATGGAAGATGCCGCTTTTGACCCCCCATAAACCAATGAACCAATAAGCGGAGTCAGCCATGGCCAGGCCTGAGAGCAACGGCTATCGCGTCGATCTGACGTTGGCGCTTTTCCAGGAGGCAGCATGACCGCACTCAATGACCTCAACGCCCTGCAAGCCAGCATCGCCGAAGCCGTGCTTGGCCAGGATCAGGTGATCCGGCAAATCCTGCTTGGCCTGCTGGCTAACGGGCATTTGCTGTTGGAGAGCCTGCCGGGATTGGCCAAGACCCGCACGGTCAAGGCGCTGGCCAGGCACCTGGATGCGAAGATGAGTCGTATCCAGTTCACACCCGATTTGTTGCCGTCTGACATCACCGGCGCCGAGGTGCTGCATCAGGTCGATGGCAAAAACGAAATCCGGTTTCAGCCCGGGCCCTTGTTCGGCAACCTGATCCTGGCCGACGAAATCAACCGCGCGCCGGCCAAGGTCCAGGCCGCGTTGCTCGAAGCCATGGAAGAACGCCAGATCACCGTGGCCGGTAACAGCCATGTGCTGCCGGATTTGTTCATCGTGGTCGCCACCCAGAACCCGATCGAACAGGAAGGCACTTACCCGTTGCCGGAAGCGCAGATGGACCGTTTCCTGATGAAGGTATTGCTCGATTACCCAAGCGCCGACAACGAAAGCCAGGTGCTGCGCCTGTTGCGCGAAGAAGAGCAGGCCCACGGTGCCAGGACCGCTGCGGTGCAGGGCTTCGCACTGGCCCAGGATGTGATCTTCGCCGCGCGCCGGGAAGTCAGCGCGGTGCACGTGTCGGCGGCCATCGACCGTTACCTGATCGATCTGATCAATGCCACGCGCCACCCGGCGGACTACGACGCCGACCTCGCCCGCTGGATCGCCATTGGCACCAGCCCGCGCGGTGGTATCGGGCTGGACCGTTGCGCCCGAGCCGATGCGTGGTTGAAGGGTCAGGACTTCGTCTCGCCGGACAACGTACGCGCCGTGGTGCACCCGGTGCTGCGCCATCGCCTGCACCTGAGCTACGACGCGGTGGCCGACGGTGTGTCTGCCGATCAGGTACTCGACCGCCTGCTCGACAAAGTGGCGATTCCTGCGTGAATGCCGATGGTCTGGTCTATGTCTCCCTGGCGCAGTTGATGGCCCTGGAGTTCAAGGCCCGTGACCTGAGTTTTCTCGCGCGTCAGCCCCGGGGCAGCATTCTGGCCGGCAACCATGCCTCACGCCTGCGTGGCCGTGGCTTGAATTTCGATGAATTGCGTCGCTATCAACCCGGCGATGATTTGCGTCACCTCGACTGGCGCGCCTCGCTGCGCACCGGCAAACCGGTGGTACGCACCTTCACCGAAGAGCGTGACCGCCCGGCGTTGATCCTCGTGGACCAGCGCATGAGCATGTTCTTCGGCTCGCAACGCAGCTTCAAATCCGCCGTCGCCGCCGAGCTCGGGGCCATGGCGGCGTGGATGGTGTTCAACGCAGGTGACCGGGTCGGCGGGCTGGTGTTCAACGACCGGCGCATCGACAGTGTCGCGCCGCTGCGCAGCCGTACACGGATCGAAGCGCTGTGCAGCCGCATCGTCCAGCAGAACCGGGAGCTGAACGCCGCCAACCCGGACGCCGAAGGCGAAGACCAGCTCGACAAGGTGTTGCAGCAATGTCTGGCATTGGCGGGGCACGATCACTTGATCTGTATCGTCAGCGACTTTGCCGGTGCCAGTGAGCGCACCTTGCAGCTGATGCGCCAGCTGGCGGCACACAACGACGTGATCGCCATGCAGGTCTACGATCCGTTGGCGCTGAACCTGCCGAAAAATGGCCGCTTGCTGATCACCCAGGGCCAGTTGCAAGTGGAACTGGCGGTGGAACGCCGTCAGGTACACCAGCCCTTGGGCGATTTTCTCAGTGGGCGGTTCAAGGACGTTGCCACCTTGCTGCGGCGCAGCCAGGTGCCGTTGATGATGTTCAGTACGGCGACCGAGGCCCATGAGCAACTGCGCGCCGAACTGGGCAAGCTGACCGGGGCACGGCGATGAATCCGAATGTCCCGAGCATCGAGCAACTCAAGGAGATCGCGCTTCCTGCGCCGGTCAGCTATGCGCCGCAAACCTGGGGTTGGTGGGTGCTGCTCGGTTTGCTGGCCCTGACAGCGCTGATCATCGCCGCCCGGCGGTATTGGCAATGGCGGCGAGATCGCTATCGGCGCGAGGCGTTGGTGCGGCTGGCGCAGTTGCAGCAGCGCAGTGATGACTTGAGTGCGTTGCGCGAGCTTCCAGAGTTGCTCAAGCGCACCGCCCTCTCAATGCACAACACCAATCACCCTGTGGGAGCGCTAGGCGGGATGGATTGGCAAGACTTTCTGCAGGCGCACATTGCGCCCCCCCTCCCCGCCGATTTCAGCCAACAACTGGCGCTGCTGGCCTACGCGTCTGATGCGGTTCTGCAAGCCCTCCCCCCCGAACAGCGCCAGCAACTGTTCGCCACCTGCAAAACCTGGGTGGAGCACCATCATGTGGCAACTTGATTACCCCTGGCTGTTACTGCTGCTGCCATTGCCGTGGTTCGGTTATCGCTACCTGCCCGACTACCGCGAGGCACGCAGTGCGGTGCGGGTGCCGTTTTTTGCCGCCATGAGCCGCGCGGTCGGCCAGGCACCGAGTCTTGCCGGCACCCGCAGCAATCGCCGGCAGCTGGCATTGAATCTGTTGGTGTGGGTGCTGTTGCTGCTGGCGGCGGCCCGACCGGTGTACGTGGAAAAACCCATCGAACGCCAGCAACCGGTGCGCGACCTGATGCTGGCCATCGACCTGTCCCAATCCATGGAAACCACCGACTTCACCGATGCCAGCGGCCAGAAGATCAATCGTCTGGCGGCGGTGAAGGACGTGGTGCACGGCTTTATCGACAAACGCAATGAGGATCGCCTCGGCCTGATCGTGTTCGGCAGCGGTGCGTATCCGCAGGCACCGCTGACCCTCGATCACGCCAGCCTGTCGCTGTTGCTGGACGACACCGGTATCGGCATGGCCGGTCCCAACACCGCCATCGGCGATGCCATCGGCTTGAGTCTCAAGCTGCTGGAACAGGCTCATGAACAGGAAAAAGTGCTGATCCTGCTCACCGACGGCAATGACACCAGCAGCGCCATCACGCCGGATCATGCGGCGGCCATGGCGGCCGCCAAAGGCGTGGTGATTCACACCATTGCCATTGGCGATCCGCAGGCTTCCGGCGAAGCCAGGGTCAACCTGACCAGCTTGCAACAGATCGCCGAAGCCACCGGTGGCAAGTACTTTCGCGCCGAAGACCGCACCGCGCTGGATCAGGTCTACAGCACCCTCGACACGCTCACGCCCCATCAGGTGAAAACCCTCAGCCATCAACCGAAAAAGGATCTGTTCTGGTGGCCGCTGGGGGTAGCGATTGCGCTGCTCGCGCTCTATCACCTGGGCGCCTTGCTGCGTCCGCGCCTGTCCTTGGCCCGTCAGCGGCAAGAGGCCTAAGATGGACATCAATCTCGGCGACTTCCACTTCCTGCGTCCGCTGTGGCTGTTGCTGCTGCCCTTCGCTGCCGTTCTGCCACTGCTCTGGCGCCGCAGCCGTGACCTGCAACGCCGTCTGCGTGGAAACATTGCCGGGCACTTGCTGCCCCACTTGCTGATCACCCCGCAGGACCGACAATGGCTGCGACCGGTGCACCTGGTCTGCACACTGCTGGTACTCGGCGCCCTGGCCGCCGCCGGGCCGACCTGGGAGCAGGATCGGCCGGACTTTCTGGAAAACCGTGCACCGCTGATCATCGCCATTGATCTGTCGCCGTCGATGGACGCCACCGATGTGCAACCGACGCGCCTGGAAGCGGCCAAACACAAAATTCATGACCTGATCCAGCGTCGCACCGGTGCACGCACCTCGCTGATCGCCTACGCCGGCAGTGCGCATCTTGTACTGCCGGCCACGGACGATCCCATCCTGCTCGACACCTTTATCCAGGCCTTGAGTACCGACCTGATCGGCAAACCGGGAAAAAATGTCAGTGCAGTGATCGACCAGGCCAAACGCCTGCTGGCCGCGGAAAAATCCCCCGGCACCCTGCTGCTGATCACCGATGGCGCCGACACTTCAGCGCTGGACGGTCTGGACCGGCAACTGGCAGGCAGCGCGCTGCAAGTGCTGATCCTGGCGGTCGGCAGCGAGGACGGCGGGATCATCCGCGACGCCAATGGCCAGCCGCGCACCGATAGCAGCGGTCGACCGGCGCTGGGCAGTTTTGATCAGGCCGCGCTCAAGCAGCTGGCATCCAAAGTGGATGCACCGCTGGGCAGCCTGACACTCGACAACGACGATCTGGACTGGGTCGAGCTGCATGCCCAGCAGCACTTCCAGAGCGCCAGCGACGAACAGCGTGAATTGCACTGGAAGGACGCCGGCTACTGGCTGTGCTGGCCGCTGCTGTTGCTTGCCTTCTTCAGTGTGCGCAAGGGCTGGAGCCTGAACTGGATGGCCGGTTTGCTATTAGCGGTCGGACTTGGCTGGCCACCTGCCCCGGCACAGGCCAACGCATTGACCGACGCCTTCTTCACCCCTGACCAGCAAGGGCGCTGGGCCTTCGAACATGAGCACTTCCCGCAGGCCGCCGCGCATTTTGCCGACCCGTACTGGAAAGGCATCGCCGCCTACAACGCCGCCGATTTCGACCTGGCGCTGGCCAGCTTCGCGCGTCTGCAAACGCCCCAGGCGTATTTCTACCTGGGCAACATTTACGTGCGTCGCTTCAAGTTCGACGAAGCTATTGCGGCCTACACCCAGGCGTTGAAGCTGCAACCGCAATTCCCCGAAGCCACGGCCAACCTCGCCCTGGCCATCGCCTTGCAGAAAGACACCGAAAGCGCCGAACAGAACGCGCCCGAGGTCAAACCTGACGACATCAAGATGGACAAGGCACCGGGCAAGGGCCAGAGCAAGGCGTTGCAAACCCAACAGGCGGCGTCGGATGAACAGTGGCTGCAGAACCTCAGCACATCGCCGGCGAAGTTCCTGAAACAGAAATTCAGTTTGCAGGATCAGGCGGGGGCCAGGCCATGACCCTCCTGAGAAACCGAGTCGCGCCATTCGCGAGCAGGCTCGCTCCCACAAAGGATTTGTGTGCACCTCAAGCCCCCTGTGGGAGCGAGCCTGCTCGCGAAGGCGGCAGATCAATCACCACAGTTCTGTGCCCTTTGCTCATTTGCCTGACCAGCACAATCACCTTCGCCGCCGAACCTGAATTAAGGGTTCAGACAAGCCTGCAACCCAGCACCCCACCCATGGTCGGCAGCCTCGTCGAACTGCAACTCGACATCCTCACCGACACCTGGTTCACCGACGCCCCCACCCTGCCCGACCTGAAACTGCCGGGGGCACTGGTCATGCCCCCGGACGGCCATGCCGAACACCTGAACCAGACCCTCGACGGTAAATCCTTCAATGGCATGCGCTACAGCTTCCTGATCACCCCGAATGTGGCCCAGGGTTTCGACATCCCCGCCCTGACCGTGCGCGCCACACCCGGCCAGGCCAGCGCCGAACTCAGTGCGCAGAGCCAGCCGTTGCACTTTGTCGCGACGCAACCGCCGGGGTTCGCGCCCGGTGAGCCGGTACTGGTCGCCCAGAAGTTGAGTTTCACCCAATCAATCATCAAAGCCGACACGCCATTGAAAGTCGGCGATAGCCTCACCCGCCAATTGACCCTGCAAGCCGATGGCGCCCTGGCCATGTCGCTGCCGACGCCAGCACTGGGCGATGTCAGCGGCCTCAGCCGTTACCCGAAAAACCCGCAGGTCAGCACCCTGGACGACGGTCGCGGCCACTTCACCGGCGGCCAGCGCATCGACAGCGTGACTTACCGGATCGACCGCAAGGGCCATCACACGTTGCCAGCCATCGAATTGAAATGGTGGGACGCCGGCAGCCAACAAACCCGCATCGCTCAAGTCCCTGCCGTAGCCTTTGATGCTGTGGCCAATAGCACCTATCAGCCGGTATTTTCGATCACCGAAGACCTGAGAAAACTCGGGCAGCAGAACCGTTTGCACCTGTCGGGATTTGTCCTTGGCTGGCTGGCGTTGCTGGTGAGCGTGGCGTTGCTGATCGGGTTCGTGCGCCCGTTCATTCATCGCGCCTACCTCGGCTGGCAAGCGCGGCGTCATGCCCGTCATGTGGCCTGGCTGGAATCCGCCGACTACGCCTGGCGGCAGATCCCGCCGCAGCTCGACGGCAAACCGCCGCAGCTGAGCGCCCTCTATCTGTGGACCCGTCGCATCCGCAAAGGCCTGAAATTGACCGCATTCGGCCCGCGCCTGCAAGCACTGTTGCGTGCCTGTTACGGCCGTGAGCCGACCAAAGATCAGGCACTGCTTCAACTCGGGCAATCCTTGACTACGCTGCATAGTCATGCCGAACACAACAAAGAATCAATCGCTCCCGCACTGCGACCACTGAATCCCGTTCACGAGAAGGATTTCCCATGACGAACCCGATTTCGATCCGCCAGCATCACGGACTGAGGTTGTTACTGACGCTGGTCCTGAGCCTGCCATTGCTGGTTCAGGCGGCCGAGCCGTTGCCTTCGTGGAACGACGGCCCATCGAAAAAGAACATCATCGAGTTCGTCCAGGCCGTGACCGACCGGAACAGCAAGGACTTCGTCAAACCCGAAGATCGTATCGCCGTATTCGACAACGACGGCACGCTGTGGAGCGAGCAGCCGATGTACTTCGAGTTGTTGTTCGCCTTCGATGAAGTCAAGCGCACCGCACCGCAACACCCGGAATGGAAAACCACCCAGCCGTTCAAGGCGGTACTGGAAAATGATCACCAGGCCCTGGCGGCGACCGGCACGGACGGCCTGCTGAAAATCGTCGGCGCGACCCACAGCGGCATGACCACCGAAGCCTTCGATGACTACGCCAAGACCTGGCTGAGCCAGGCCCGTCATCCGAAAACCGGCAAGCCGTACACCGAAATGATCTACCAGCCGATGCTGGAAATGCTCGACTACCTGCGTCGCCTGGACTTCAAGACCTATATCGTCTCCGGTGGCGATACCGGATTCATGCGCGCTTTTGCCGAAAAGGTCTACGGCGTACCACCCGAGCAAGTCATCGGCACCACCTTTGTCACCGCATTTGAGTACAAGGACGGAAGAGCCTCGATCCTGCGCACCCCGAAACTGGCCCACAACGACGATGGGCCGGGCAAGCCGGAAAGCATCGATGCCGTGATCGGGCGTCGGCCGATCCTAGCCTTCGGCAACTCCGATGGCGACCTGCAAATGCTGCAGTGGACCGCCGCCGGGCCGGGAAAACGCTTCATGGGCCTGGTGCACCACACCGACGCCAAACGCGAATGGGCTTACGACCGCGAATCGAAGATCGGCCGTCTGGACAAAGCCCTGGACGAAGCAAAAACCCGTGGCTGGACCGTGGTCGACATGGCTGCCGAATGGCGCCGGATCTACCCCTTCGATGCCCCCATCCCCGAGCAAGTGCAATAAAAAGCGTGATGCAGGACCGCAATGAACGTTTGTCGCACCGAGCGACGCAAAGCAAAAGGAGCAAGTCATATGACTGGCATACGCAAATGGTTACCGAAGGCGGCCCTGCTGGCGGCTTCGGTGATGGCGTTCTCGGCAACCGCCGGGGCCGCCGATAAACCCAATATCCTCGTAATCTTTGGCGACGACATCGGCCAGACCAACATCAGTGCCTATTCCATGGGTGTGGTCGGCTACAAGACGCCGAACATCGACCGCATCGCCAAGGAAGGCATGATGTTCACCGACTACTACGCGGAGAACAGCTGCACCGCAGGACGCTCGACCTTCATTACCGGGCAGTCCCCGCTGCGCACCGGCCTGTCCAAAGTCGGCATGCCAGGCGCGTCGGTCGGCTTGCAGGCACGGGATGTCACCATTGCCCAGGCGCTCAAGGCCCATGGCTATGCGACGGGTCAGTTTGGTAAGAACCATTTGGGGGACAAGGATGAGTACCTGCCCACCAACCACGGGTTTGACGAGTTCTTCGGCAATCTCTATCACCTCAATGCCGAGGAAGAACCCGAACGTCCGTACTGGCCGAAAGATGATGCCGC
Source organism: Pseudomonas sp. G(2018) (assembly GCF_005502415.1). Taxonomy (NCBI): domain Bacteria; kingdom Pseudomonadati; phylum Pseudomonadota; class Gammaproteobacteria; order Pseudomonadales; family Pseudomonadaceae; genus Pseudomonas; species Pseudomonas sp. G(2018). Next base: position 77,677 of record NZ_SCOO01000009.1, read on the forward strand.
GTTCGTCAAGGCGGCCTCTCCACGTGGCGTGATCCACAGCTTTGCCGATGGCAAGATCGAAGACACCGGCGCGTTGAACAAAAAACGCATGGAAACCATTGACGACGAAACCACAGCAGCCGCCCAGGCGTTCATCGAGAAACAGGCCAAGGCGGACAAACCGTTCTTCGTCTGGATGAACACCACCCGCATGCATGCTTTCACCCATGTTCGTGAATCCATGCAAGGCCAGAGCGGCATGCCGGGCAACGAATATGCCGACGGCATGCTCGAGCATGATGGCGACGTGGGCAAGCTGTTGAAGACGCTGGATGACCTGAAAATCACCGACAACACCATCGTCGTCTACACCACTGACAACGGCCCTAACCAATGGTCCTGGCCGGATGCAGCGACTACTCCGTTCCGCAACGAGAAGAACTCCAACTGGGAAGGCGCTTACCGGGTTCCGGCGATGATCCGCTGGCCGGGCAAGGTCAAGCCCGGTGAAGTGTCAACCCAAATGTTCTCCGGAATGGACTGGTTCCCGACCTTGCTGGCTGCCGCCGGCGATACCGATATCAAGGAACGCCTGCTCAAGGGGGCTGACGTCGGCGGGAAGAACTTCAAGGTGCATTTGGATGGCTTTAACCAGTTGGACTACCTGACCGGAAAGACCGGCAAAAGTGCGCGTACCGAGTTCTACTATTTCAACGATGACGGCGTCCTGGTGAACATGCGTTTCAACGACTGGAAGATCGTCTTCTGCGAGCAGCGAGCTCCCGGCGGCCTGAAGGTGTGGAGCGAACCGTTCACTTGCCTGCGCGTGCCCAAGCTTTTCAACCTGCGCATGGACCCCTACGAACGTGCCGACGTCGTGTCTGACCAATACTATGATTGGCTGACCAAAAACGACTATCTGCTGTTCGACGCCACCCGAAGATCCGCAATGTTCCTGCAGACCTTTGTCGATTACCCGCCTAGCCAACGCCCGGCGAGCTTCAGCATCGACCAGATCCGCGAGGAAGTGGACAAGAAAATCGATGAAAAAATGAAAGCTGCCAAGTAACACCGCTCGACCGCCGCTCGCCCTCATCGGCGAGCGGCCCTATTTCCATTGGAGACCGCATAAACTTCATTCGCGAGCAGGCTCGCTCCCACAGGGATTTTCCGCTCACCAAAGCTCTACTGTGGGAGCGAGCCTGCTCGCGAAGGGGCCGGTGCAGTCGCTGATGTATTTGAACCAGAACAAGGCAATCGGCAATGTCCTCACGCGTCGCCAGCAAGTCGTCGGCCATACCCGCCCCTCACGTCGCCTCCCCGGCGCTGTTGATTCCTGCCCTGCTGCTGTTCGTTTCCGGTGCCGCAGCGCTGGTGTATCAGGTGTTGTGGATCAAGCAGTTGTCACTGGTGGTGGGCGTCGAGGTGTATGCCATCACGACGGGGATCAGCGCGTTTTTTGCCGGCCTGGCCCTGGGCGGCTTGCTGTTCGGGCGTTGGGCCGACCGCTTGCAGCAACCGGTCCTGCTGTATGCCGGGCTGGAAGTGCTGGTGGCGATGCTGGGTGTCGGCGCGACCTTCGCCATGAGCCTGGCGGCCCAGCCGTTTGCCTGGCTGGAACAGCAGATCGGCCTGCTGGCCTGGGTGTTGCCGTTTACGCTGGTCGGCCTTCCGGCGTTGCTGATGGGCGGCACGCTGCCGGTGCTGGTCCGCTCCCTGGCCAGCGATCCACAGCAACTGGGCAAGGCCGGCGGCCACCTGTATGCGGCGAACACCGCCGGCGCGATCGTCGGGACCCTGCTCGCCGCGTTTGTGCTGATTGCCACCCTGGGCGTCCGTGGCAGCGCGCTGGCCGCCGCGATGCTCAACCTGCTGGCCGCCGCCGGTGCCCTGTGGTTCCAGCGCCAGCGCCCGCTACCGGTCGAAACGCCGACACGGCACCAAGCCGACAAGGCGCCGGACCGCCTGGCGCTGTGGCTGTATTCGATTGCCGGTGGCGTGGCCCTCGGTTACGAAGTGGTCTGGTCGCAATCGATCGTGCAGTTCATGAGCACCCGCACCTATGCCTTCGCCGTGGTATTGGCCACCTACCTCACCGGCCTGTTTCTCGGCAGTGCCCTGCTCGCCCGACGGGTCGACCGCCTGCGCGATCCCTGGGGCGTATTCGGTCTGCTGATCGCCGGTGCAGGGCTGATTGCGTTGCTGGAAATTGCTGTGCTCGGACGCTGGCTCGTGCTCGCGCAAAGCCTGGTCGAAGCCTGGGTGCTGTCGCTGGGTGCCAGTGAACTGGCGGGCATGTGCGCGCGCTTTGCCGTAGCGGCGTTGAGCATCGTCTTCGTGCCGACGGTGCTGCTGGGCGCGGCGTTCCCCGTGGCCCTGCGCTTGAGCGTCGGGCGCGAGCATGTGGGGCGCAATGTCGGTGAAGTGGTAGCGTTCAATACCCTGGGCGGCATCATCGGCGTGATGCTCTGCGGATTCGTGCTGATCCCGTTGCTGGGGCTGGTGCGTACGTTGGGATTGCTGGCGATCATCGCTGCCGGGATCGGCTATTTCGCGGTGCGCAAGGGGCATGGGGTCAAGAAAGGTCGGCGTCAGGGCGTAATCGCGGTCGGCCTGCTGGCGGTGGCCGTGGCGCTGCTGACCCCGGTGAACAAACTGGCCAGCCTGCTGCCGGGCGCACGCAATGCCAGCCTGGCTTTTTACGAGGAAGGACGTGGCGGTACCGTTGCCGTGGTCACCCAGGGCAAGGGGCAGAAGGCCTTCCAGCGTTTGTACATCCAGGGTGTATCGAACACCGGTGATGCCATGCCGTCCCTGCGCTACATGCGCGTTCAGGCGCTGTTGCCGCTGCTGATCCACAACGCCGAGCCGCGTTCAGCGCTGGTAATCGGATTTGGCACCGGCATCACCGCCGGCGCCCTGACCCGCTATCCGGGCCTGGAGCACCGGGTCGTCGCCGAACTGCTGCCGTCGGTGGTCAAGGCAGCGCCGTTGTTCAAGGGCAATTTCGATGCCGCCGCCGATCCGAGTATCGATGTGCGCCTGCGTGACGGTCGCCAGGAACTGCTGCGCAATACACAGCGCTATGACCTGATCACCCTCGAGCCACCACCGCCCTCCGCGGCCGGCGTGGTCAATCTGTATTCCCGGGACTTCTACCAACTGGCTGCCAGCCGCCTTCAGAAGCAGGGCCTGGTCGCCCAGTGGCTGCCGCTACCGACGCAAAATATCGACGATTCGCGCTCGCTGGTGCGCAGTTTCCTCGATGCCTTCCCCTACGCCACGCTGTGGACCAGCGAGTTCCACGAGATGCTGATGGTGGGCTCGCTGGAGCCGATCGAGCTGGATGTTGGGAAAATCAGTCAACGCTTCCAGCAGGACAGCGTGCGCGGCACCTTGCAGGATGTCGGTATCGGCTCGGCCGCCGCGTTGCTCGCCACCTGGGTGACTGATCGCGCCGGCCTGGAGCGCTTTGCCGCTGACGCGCGTCCGGTAACCGATGATCAACCGCGCATCGAGTATGCACCGTGGGTCCGGGCCAAGGAGATCACCCGGGTGTTGCCAGCGCTGCTGGACCTGCACACAGCTGCGCCGCTGGTGAATGCCGATGCGGGTTTCAATGAGCGGATGAGCGCGCACCGGCAACGCCTGATGCAGTTCTATCGGGCGAGCCTGCATGCCTATGACGGCGATCGCGATGCCTGGGGCCGGGATATTCGTGAGGTGATGCGCGGGGATGGGGGGAATCCGTATTACCGGTGGTTTGTCGGGGAGTGATTCAGTGCCTGTCAGGCTGTCTTCGCTGGCAAGCCAGTTCCCACCGGGTTTTGTGGGAGCTGGCTTGCCAGCGATGGGGCCATCAGCCCCTATACATCATTTGGATTTGAGTTTGAGATAAGACTGATGCATATCCGCCGCCCAGCCATCGACCACGCCTTTGACGTCATCGGCCTTCATCACCTGGGCTTTGTTTTCCAGCGGTTTGCCGGTGCCCTTGCGCACGACCTGGGACAGGACATGATTGTTGCCGCCATCGAGGAACACCGCTTCGGTGGCCAGGTCGGTTTCCTGATCGCGGATACCGCTGGCGGTGCTGACCGCCGCGGCCACCAGGGCAATCGGGATCACTTCATAGGGCTTGAGGCCTTCGGTCTTGCTGCTGACAGCGGTAATCGCCGCACGCACCACGATGACACCCGGGCCCGGGCCGGATGCCAACGGCAAGGATTTGCCGATTTCACGCTTGAGCGCCTGGTCGTAGTAACTGGTAATGCCGTTCAAAGTGGTCTGGGGGATTGTCTCGGTCGGCTGGGGTTTGGGATACAACTGGGTCGGTTCGACGTAAACGCTGGTGAACTTATTGATGTCCAGCTTGGGATCGACCCAGCGCATCACGGTGGCACCGGACGGCGACTTGGCTTCCTTGAGCTGGCTGTAGTTCTTGAGAAACCCGGAATACTGGTCCGGCTCAACGACCTTGCTGGCGCAGCCGACCATGGCAATGGAGGCCATGCACACGGTACCCATCATTAACGCTAACTTCATACGGTAACTCCTGTAAGAAGATCGACTACGGTTAGAAACAGAGGTGTTACATGTATAGCCAATAAAGAGCCCGGCGTTCTCGGAAATCACAATATTCATCTAATGCAACTGAGCAGATCACAAGCGTCATTTGACAGACGCCAGCCATCCAGCAAAGCTGCATCGAGCATGAACGCGCGCCTGACGGCTATCGCAACCGGACTACGGAAGTCGCAATGCCGAAAGATAAAAATAAAGCGGTAGCCGCAAAGCCTGATTCGCAACCGACCCTGATTAACCGTTATCTGTTCCCCGTCACCATTGGCTTCCTTCTCCTCGCTGTCGCGGGCATTGGCTGGTTTCTGTTCGGCAGTCACCCGGCGCCCGTGACTTATGCGCCGGTCAGCACGCCTGTCGTTCAACCCATCAAGCCACAACCGGTTGCCCCTGTGCCGGGAATGGCGCCGGCGAAAATGATAGATGAGCAGCAATGTCAGGGCTGCCACAGCGCCCAAGTCAAGGACTGGCAAGGCTCCCATCACCAATTGGCGATGCAGGAAGCCAACGCCGAAACGATGCTCGGCGACTTCAACAACGTCACCTTCAAGGCGGAAAACGAAACCACCCGTTTCTCGCGCAAGGACGACGGCTTCTGGGTCAACACCCCCGGCATCGACGGCAAGAATGCCGATTTCAAGGTCGCCTACACCTTTGGCATCGCGCCGTTGCAGCAATACCTGATTGCAGTCGGCGACGGACGCTTGCAAGCCCTGGGCGTGGCCTGGGATACCGAGAAGCGGCGCTGGTTTCATCTCTATCCGGGCCAGGGCGTGACCTTCAAGGACCCGTTGCACTGGAGCAAACCGAGCCAGAATGCCAACTTCATGTGCGTCGAATGCCACACCACCGCTTATAAGCGCAATTTCGATGCTGCGAAGAACACCTTCGACAGTCAGTGGAACAGCCTTGGCGTCGGCTGTCAGGCCTGCCATGGCCCGGCCTCCAACCACCTGGAATGGACGGCGAAAAAAACCGACCTGATCCACGCCGGGTTTGCCGTCGACCTCAAGGACAAGAACGCCACCGTCGAAATCGAAACCTGTGCCCGCTGCCACGCCCGCCGCGCGCCGCTGGGCGATGGCTTCACCGTCGGCAAGCGCCTGATGGACGATTACCTGCCGAGTACCCTGACCCGCGAGCTGTACGCCCTGGACGGCAAGATCAAGGATGAAGTGTTCGAACACGGTTCCTTCGCCCAAAGCAAAATGTTCGACAAAGGCGTGCGGTGCAGCAATTGCCATAACCCCCACAGTACCGGACTGAAGGCACCGGGCAACGGCGTCTGCCTGCAATGCCACAACTCCGCAGGCAAGACGTCCGTGGAAGGCGTCGACGGCAAGGGCCTGCAAGCGAAGAACTATGACGCCATCGAACACACCCGCCACACCCCGGGCCAACCAGGTTCGCAGTGCGTGGATTGCCATATGCCCGGCAAGCTCTATATGGGCAACGACTTCAGGCATGACCACAGCTTCAGTATCCCCAACCCCGAACGCGCGCAAAGACTCGGCACGCCGGATGCTTGCCTGACCTGTCACCAGGGCAAGGCCGGCGACAAGGTCACAGAACAGTTCAAGCTGTGGAACACCGCCAATGCCGGCATGGCGCAAGCGCCACGTTACGACGAAAGCCTGTGGCTGATTCGCAACGGTCAGCCCGGCGCGGCGCAAGCCCTGTACGAGCAACTGCAACGCAACAACCTGCCGGCGATTCAACGGGCGACCCTGCTGGCCGAGTTGCCGCTGTACCCCAGCGAACAGGCACTGAAACTGGCGACAAAGGATTTGAGCCACCCGGCACCGCAAGTGCGAGAAAGCGCGGTGCGGGCGATCAGCGCCTTCCTGCAGCCGGCGGAGCGCGCTCCGCTGTTGACGCCGGTGCTGAGCGACCCTGTCAAGGCCGTGCGCATTGCCTCGGCGCGGGACCTGCTCAGCGTGGCGCGCAACGGTCTGGGCAATGCCCAGGAGGCCTGGAATGCCGCCATTGCCGAATACGAAGCGGTGCAAAAGAGCCTGGCCGAACGCGCCGAGGCCAACCTCAACCTGGCGATGCTGTACCAGGCCAGCGGCCGCAGTGGCGAGGTCGAAGGCCTGCTGCACACCGCGCTCCAGCGTGATCCGGACTTCCATCCGGCGCGGGTGACGCTGGTGCAATGGCTGGAAGCCAGTGGCCGCAGCCAGGAGGCCCAGGCACTGCTCGTGCAAAGCCTGAAGCAATACCCGGACGTCGCGCTGCTGCAGCACACTCAGGGCCTGTCGCTGGTGCGTGCCGGCAAGTCCGGGCAAGCAATGCCGTTCCTGCGCAAAGCCGCGCAACTGGAGCCGCAGACCGCGCAATACGGCTACGTACTCGCGGTGGCGCTGCATGACAGCGGCAAGGTCGACGACGCCTGCGCAGAGCTGGAAAGACTCTTGAAGGAACAGCCGGCCAACCGCAATGCGCGGCTGTCGCTGATTCAGTACTACCTCGACAACGGGCAGGAACCCAAGGCGCAGGTGCTGCTGCAGGGCTGGAAGAACATCAACAGGGGCGATCCGGCGTTGAAGTGATTCCCTGCTCGCGCCTACAGAAATGTAAAAATTCTTTCGATTTTCAGTGACACTATATAGCCACTACTGGCATAGTGCCTTCCGCGTAAACATCCCCCAAAATATCCACCTCGAGGCCTGCATGAAGCACGCCTCGGCCAATGACGGCACAGTCCAGTCGCAAGGAAAAAAATGGTAGTTCTGCGCAAGTTTTTCACCATTACAGCCCTGACCGCCACCCTCCTGACTTCCGGCTGCGCAAGCATCGTCGGGGACAGCAAGTACCCTGTAAACGTATCGAGTACCCCGAGTGGTGCCAACTTCACTGTCCAGAACAAGGACGGTGTCGTCGTTCATAGCGGTTCCACGCCCAATTCGGTGACGCTGCCTTCGGGTCGTGGCTACTTCAAAGGCGAGACCTACACCATTACCTTCAAGAAAGAAGGCTATGCCGATACCACCGCAAAACTGGATACCAGCATGAGCGGCTGGTACTGGGGCAATATTTTGTTCGGCGGTCTGATTGGCATGCTGGTCGTCGATCCGATGACAGGTGCGATGTACAAGCTTCCGGCTGACGCCGCAGGAAACCTCGGCAGCCCACTGGCCGGTGAAGCGCCGAAAAACCTGACCCTGCTGGAAATCGATCAAGTGTCGCCAAGCGATCGCGCGGCGCTGGTTCGCATCAACTAATAAAATCAAGAGATCGCAGACTGCGGCAGCCCTGCAGGAGCTGCCGCAGGCTGCGATCTTTTGCTTTTTTGGCGCTTAGCGCCGCCGAAACAACGGCCGCGGTTCTATCACCGATCGCCCATACAACACACTCATCCCCGCCAACCCTTTCAGCGCATCCTCCGCGGACTTGTCTTCGCGCACTGCGAAGCTGTCGAAACCGCACTGACGCATGTGGCTGAGCTGATCGCGCAACACATCACCAATGGCGCGCAACTCGCCGGTCCAGCCCAATCGCGTACGCAGCAGATACGCCTGGCTGTACGCGCGCCCATCGCGAAAACTCGGAAAGTCCAGGGCGATCAATGGCAGTTGGGCAAACCAAGGCTTGAGGCTTTCCACTTCATCGTCCGGCCCCAGCCACACCGCATTGTGCTGCGGGTTTTCCAGCCACCGGGCCAGCGGCAGAATCAGCGCGCCGGCCGGTAACCCGGTGTCGATGCTCCTGACCAGCTGCCATGGGTCGTCCGCGTCAATCCGCGCCACGCCCTCCTCCAGTCGCAGCAGATTATTCATGCCGACACCTCCAGCACTTTCGGGTACACCGTCTCCTTGAATGGCTCCAGGCCGATGCGATGGAAGGTGTCGACGAACAACTCCTCACTCTCGCGGTAACGCACGAAGGTCTCGATGATGCGCTCGATGACATCGGGCACTTCGACGGCGCTGAAAGACGGGCCGATAACCTTGCCCAATGCGCTGTTCTTGCCCTGGGCACCGCCGAGGGTGATCTGGTACCACTCGCTGCCGTTCTTATCGACACCGAGGATGCCAATGTTGCCGATGTGGTGATGCCCGCAGGCGTTCATGCAACCGGAGATATTCAGACTGATATCACCCAGGTCGTGCAGGTAATCGAGATCTTCGAAGCGCGCCTGGATGGCCTGGGCGATGGGAATCGACTTGGCGTTGGCCAGCGCACAGAAGTCGCCACCGGGGCAGGCGATGATGTCGGTCAGCAAGCCGACATTGGCGCTGCCCAGATTGTACTCGCAGGCCAGGAGCCACAACGCAAACAGGTCGGCCTTGGGCACGTCCGGCAGGACGATATTCTGTTCATGGGCGATACGGATTTCACCGAAGCCGAAGCGCTCGGACCATTCGGCCACCGCCTCCATCTGCGTGTCGGTGACATCGCCCGGTGGCGCGGCAATGCCGGGTTTGGTCGACAGCACCACGCTGGCGTAGCCCGACACTTTGTGCGGTTGCACGTTACGCATTACCCAGCGCGCGAACGCCGGGTTCTCGGCCAGGTGTGTGCCGAAATCGAGGTTGGTGTCTGCCAGCGTACGATAGTCCGGCGCGACGAACGCACTGGCCACACGCTCGAACTCATCGAGGGTCAGTTGCGCCGGGCCATCCTTGAGGTACTGCCATTCCTCCTCCACTTCCCGGGCGAAGGCGTCGATGCCCAGGGCTTTGACCAGGATCTTGATCCGCGCCTTGTACTTGTTGTCCCGTCGGCCATGGCGGTTGTACACGCGCAACACCGCCTCGACGTAGGACAGCAGGTGCTGCCACGGCAAGCCGTCGCGGATCTGCAAGCCAAGGATCGGCGTACGCCCCAACCCGCCGCCGACAATCACCCGCAGCAGCATTTGCCCGTCTTCGCCGGGGTAAAGATAGAGGCCAATGTCATGCATCATGATCGCCGCCCGATCCTGCTCGGCCGAGCAGATGGCAATCTTGAACTTGCGCGGCAGGAACAGGAATTCCGGGTTGATGGTCGACCACTGCCGCAGGATCTCCGCCAGCGGTCGCGGGTCGATCATTTCGTCGGCGGCGACCCCGGCAAAGGCTTCGGTGGTGATGTTGCGCACGCAGTTGCCGGAGGTCTGGATCGCATGCATTTCCACTGCGGCCAGGCGTTCGAGGATGTCCGGCACCTGGGCCAGTTCGATCCAGTTGAACTGCATGTTCTGCCGGGTGGTGAAGTGGCCGTAGCCGCGATCGTAATCCCGCGCGATGCTCGCCAGCGTGCGCATCTGCCGGGCACTGAGCGTGCCGTAGGGAATCGCCACCCGCAGCATGTAGGCGTGTTTTTGCATGTACAGGCCATTTTGCAGGCGCAATGGCAGGAACTCTTCCTCGCTCAGCTCACCGGCCATGAAGCGTTCGACCTGATCGCGGAACTGCGCAACCCGCTCGAACACCAGCGCCCGGTCATAGTCGTCGTACTGATACATCTGGCTACCTCATCAGGAGTGATCGGCTGTCGGCCAAAACACAGAACCTGTGGGAGTGGGCTTGCCCGCGATGAGGTCCTTACAGACAACATTGTTGTCGTCTGAACGACCGCAATCGCGGGCTAGCCCGCTCCCACAGGGACTGCGCCAAGAGTCGGGCTCTGCGGCTCGTTTGGAGGTGATGACTATGAACCCGCGCTGATCTGCATTACAGATTCAGCTGTTTTCGAAAAAACCGTATCAGAGGCAAGCCAGCCCAGCCCTGGCTACTTCCGATCTGATCCGCATAAATCAATTTTTCCTGAGTCTGTTTTGGATTTGCCGATGTTTTTACAGTTGCCTGACTTTGCAACCGTGGAAGCATTGAGCATGAGTACAGCAACTAACGGACAGGCCTATAACTACAAGGTCGTCCGCCAATTCGTCGTGGCGACCATTGTCTGGGGTGTCGTGGGGATGGCAATGGGCGTGTGGATCGCCTCGCAACTGGTATGGCCCGAGATGAACCTCGACCTGCCGTGGACCAGTTTCGGCCGCTTGCGCCCGCTGCACACCAGCCTGGTGATTTTCGGTTTCGCCGGCAGCGCGCAATTCGCCGCCAGCTATTACGCGGTGCAACGTACCTGTCACGTGCGGCTGTTCTCGGACAAACTCGCCGCCTTCACATTCTGGGGCTGGCAGTCGGTGATCGTGGTGATGCTGATCAGCCTGCCGCTGGGCTACACCACCACCAAGGAATACGCCGAAATCGAATTCTCCGGCGCGGTGTGGATGACCGTGGTCTGGGTGGCCTACGCCATCGTGTTCTTCACCACCGTGGTGCAGCGCAAGACCAAACACATCTACGTCGGCAACTGGTTCTTCGGCGCGTTCATCGTCGTCATCGCCATGTTGCACGTGGTCAACCACCTGTCGATCCCGGTGAGCTGGTTCAAGTCCTATCCGGTGTATTCCGGGGCCACCGACGCCATGGTGCAGTGGTGGTACGGGCACAACGCCGTGGGCTTTTTCCTCACCACCGGTTTCCTCGGGATGATGTATTACTTCGTGCCGAAACAGGTGGGGCGGCCGGTGTATTCCTATCGCCTGTCGATCGTGCACTTCTGGGCGCTGATCACCCTGTACATCTGGGCAGGTCCCCACCACCTGCACTACACCGCGTTGCCGGACTGGGCGCAGTCGCTGGGCATGGCCATGTCGTTGATCCTGCTGGCACCGAGCTGGGGCGGCATGATCAACGGCATGATGACCCTGTCGGGCGCCTGGCATAAGTTGCGCACCGATCCGATCCTGCGCTTTCTGGTGCTGTCGCTGGCCTTCTACGGCATGTCGACCTTCGAAGGGCCGATGATGGCGATCAAGACCGTCAACGCCCTCTCCCACTACACCGACTGGACCATCGGCCACGTACATGCCGGGGCCTTGGGCTGGGTGGCGATGATTACCTTTGGCGCAACCTATCACATGGTGCCGAAAGTCTTCGGCCGTGAGCAGATGCACAGCACGCCGCTGATCAACCTGCACTTTTGGCTGGCGACCATCGGCACGGTGCTGTACATCGCTTCGATGTGGGTCAATGGCATCACCCAGGGCCTGATGTGGCGCGCGATCAACGACGACGGCACATTGACCTACTCCTTCGTCGAAGCCTTGCAGGCCAGCCATCCGGGGTTCGTGGTGCGCTTTGCCGGAGGCGTGTTCTTCCTCGGCGGCATGTTGCTAATGGCTTACAACGTGTGGCGGACGGTTCGGGTGTCAGACCTGAAAATGGCAGAACTTGAAGCGCAGATAGCCTGATGATCGAGATCGTACTGAATGTTCTGGGCGTGGTGAGCCTGTGGCTGGCGGTGGAATGTTGCTTGAGACACCAGACCGCCGAGAGTCTCGATGATGCCAGTTTGATTCCGTTTGCCGATGATCCGGAGGTGGCGCGGCGGGTGGAAGCGGCTACCGGCAAGACCATCAATGCGGTGGCACCGGAAGAGGTGAAGCCGGGTTGGGGAAACCTCGAAATCTGATGCGCCACCCTATCCACTGTGGGAGCGAGCCTGCTCGCGAAGACGGTGTATCGGTCAACATTGATGTCGACTGACACTCCGTCTTCGCGAGCAGGCTCGCTCCCACAGGGGAGATAGGCGGTGTACTGAAAAATCAGCTGCGATCGCGGGGAATCAGACTCTGCAGCTGTTGCGCCAAAAAGTTCGCATCGAACGCGAAGGTATCCGGGTCTTTCAAACCGTTGGTCTTGCGCCACTGCCAATCATTGGAAGGTGGCAGGCAGACCAGCGAAACGCTGCCATAGCGCGCAGCGGTAAAGCCCATGACCGCCAGGGAGATCTGACCGCCCACGCCCATCACATCCGGCACGAACTCCACCGGCTTGCCGGCAATCACAATGGATAATTTCTCGGTTTTGAACGTCGACGTCTCCACCGGAACGCTCGGCCCGAAGGCAACGTACTGCTCGCGGCTCACCTCCAGCAGATTCGGTGCCTTGACCGGCTCCAGCCACTGCTGGATCTGGTCGAACAGTTCACCGATGCGCTTCGCCCAAACGGCCGATTGCGACTCGAATACTTGCTTCTTGTGCGCTTCGCTTTCTGCGTAGTGGCGAAGCATCTCGCCCAGTTGCTGTACGTCGTCCATTGCGGTGTTCCTTTGGTTGAAGCGGTGCTGCGGATACTCAGCATGGCAGATGCGCCCGCGGCTTGTACGACTAATCGCCGGGAGGTCTCTAGCCGGGCATGCGACGCAGGCGCGCCATGCTCAAGACATCGACCCACTGGCCGTCGCGGAACCCGTAGTCGCGCAGCAGCCCTTCGGTTTCGAAACCGAATTTGCGATACAGGCCGATGGCGGCTTCGTTGTCAGCGTAAACGGTCAGTTCGACGCGGCGCAGGTTCATCCAGTTGTCGGCGATGTCCAGTGCCGCCGCCAGCAGTTTTGAACCCACGCCTTTGCCCTGCCACTCACGCGCGACGCCCATGCCAAAGCTGCCGGCATGGCTGCGGCGGATACGGGAAAACTGTTCCAGCGTGATGTTGCCAACAACCGCCCCCTGGTGCAGCGCCACCAGTTGCATCACCCGTTCATCGTCCGACGCCAGGCGTTTGCGCCAGATATCGGGGGATAAAAACGGCATTTGCAGCGTCTGACGGGCAACCACCGGCTCACGGTAGAGCGCGGTGATACCTTCGAGGTGGGATTCCTTGAGACGTTCGAGGGTGATGACCGATTCAGTGACGGGCATGAGTGATTCATCCTTGAGGCAGATATGGCTGTTCACTCTATACCGTAATCTTTGGGCATGACCAGAACACTGTGGGAGCGAGCCTGCTCGCGAAGAGGCCATCACATTCAACACTCATATTGACTGACATGACGCTTTCGCGAGCAGGCTCGCTCCCACATTTGATTGAGATTAACCCTCGAACCACTCCCGGCGCTCGTTGAAGGTGTTATGGATCAACTCCACCAGCATCTGCACTTGCCCTTCACCCGCGGAATCGGCATTCACCGCCATCCACACCTGGCGCCGCATCGCTTGACCGAACAGCTCAGGCAAACCGATCAACCCGCGATCGAAGCGGCTCATGTAGCCGGGCAACAAGCCAATGCACGCGCTGCAGCGGATCATCTCCAGCATCAGCCCATAGGAATGTAACTGCACGACCCCGGCCAACCGCTGTTCCACCAATTGGTTCCATGGCCGGAAGCTGTCGATTTGCCGGTCATGCTGCCATTGCACCAACAGAAAGTCGGCCAGGTCCTCGAGGCTGTCGGGGCGCGAGGCGACCCGTGAATAGCGCTTGGCGATGTGCGGAAGATAGTCGAGTTGCGCCAGGGCCCGGGGCTCGCGAGTGGCGAAACTCGGCCCGGGCAGCGGCGAATCGGTGCCGGCCAGCCACACCACCACATCGGCACTGACCGCTTGCAGGGACAGTTCGCTATCCAGGGTGATGATGTCCAGGCGCACGCTGGCGTTGCGTCGCAGCAACGCCACCAGATCGCGACCAAGAATGTCGTGCAGGATCGACTCGGCAATGGCCAGGCGCAGCAACGGTTGCTGGATCACCGGCAGGTCACGTTCGTGGGCCAGCGCAATCAACTGCGACTGTAATTGCAACCCGTCACGACTGAGGACAAGGCCATTGTCCGAGGGGCTGAACAATGAACACTGCAACTGCGCTTCCAGCTGCGCCAAGTGCTTGCGCAAGAGGGTGGCCTTGATGTTGAGGCGGCGGGCTGCCTGCATGAAGCAGCCGCAACGGGCACTGACGCTGAAACTCTGCGCCAGCACCGGATCGATCTGTGCCGCGCGGATGCGCCAGGAGGGAGTTTTATCAAGGGGGACGCGGTACTCGGCAATACGCCGATGACCGGAGGTTTCCATGAATGACATCGATGACTCCCTGTCGATCTATCTCTGGGAGCTCCATCCTGCGCATCGTTCATGAAGCGGGTGTGACAACCGGATCAGGTGCTGGGGCTTTGCCGAAAGCTCACGGCCAGGCGGTTCCAGCTGTTGATGGTGGTGACCGCGATGGTCAGGTCCACCAGTTCGCCTTCACTGAATTGGGCCCGGGCCTCCTCGTAGACATCATCCGGCACATGGCTTTTCGACAGCAGCGTCACGGCCTCGGTCCAGGCCAGGGCAGCGCGCTCGCGCGGGTTGAAGAAGTTGCTGTCGCGCCAGACCACAATGGAATACAGGCGCCGATCGGTCTCGCCCAGGCGCCGGGCATCCACCGAGTGCATGTCGGTGCAGAACGCGCAGCCGTTGAGCTGCGACGCGCGGATCTTGATCAGGTGCAGCAGCGCCGGTTCGATGCTCAGACTGCTGGTCAGAGCCTCCATGGCGATCATCGCTTTCATCGCCTTGGGTGAAGCGCTGTAGTAATCCAGTCGAGGGTTCATGGCAGGCCTTTTCAATCAGGTGGTTGTTTCAAGATTGGCACACGCACCGTGCGATGCCAGATCCAATTATGCGAAAAAACGGTGGACCACTTACCATGATCGGTCATTGAAAAAACACAGGACTCCACGCCTGCTTTCAAATACCGACAACAGGCTTTAACGCACTACCCCATTGAACTTCCAACAACACATTGGTCACCACGTTAAGTTCAAAATTGGATATTTTCTATCATACGATTCGCTCACTAAACTGGCGCCGTCATCCAGACACTTGCAACTTCACTTCAAAAGGTAAACATCATGAAAAGTATAGTTATCGTCGGCAGCCTGTTGTGCGCAGCGTTCTCGGGCCTCACCTTCGCCGAAGGTGGCAGTGACCGCTTGATCGAACGCGCCAATGCCCGTGCCCAGCAGGTCGCAGCGCAAAACGAACGAATTCAAAACGACAATCAGAACACCGCTGAACGTGCAGAAACCCAGCCCGCCAAGTCCAGCTGAAGTGCTGAATTGCCAATGGTTGTTGCACTGACTCATCCTTGCAAGACAAGTATCGCTGCAAGGATGAGTATTTAAAATAATGTTATTCAAGCAACAAAGAAAGCCCTGCAATAATCATTGCAAGGCTTGTGGCGGAGCAACACCAAAATTTGTCACTCGAAAATATCGAGCAGATGTTTTCAACTAAACTCGACAATTTCAACGAGCCACAGATTAAGGGCTGTTACCCGCTCAATCGATAGCCAATTCTTCGATTTCCGGGCAGACCATCGCCCACTAGTCCAATCCAGCGTTTTTTCCCTTCACAACTTCATCCCTGCCGACAAATCCGGGTACTCTTGCGCCATGTACAGCGCGAACCAGGTCATCCGTTGCAGGAGCTTGCCGGTATGGAACTACATGTTGTCATTAACGGGCGCAAGGATCTGGCGGGCCAGTTGTACAACCAACTGCGCAGCGCCATCGAATCAGGTCGTCTGGCAGCAGGGACGCAGCTCCCGCCGAGCCGCTTGCTGGCCCAGCAGTTGGGCATCTCGCGCAAGACCATTTCCGACACTTACGCCCAGCTGACCTACGAAAACTTCCTCACCGGGGTGATCGGCAAGGGCACCTACGTCAATGCCCGGGCCTCAAAAATCGAGCGCAAGCAAAGCCATACCGAGCTGGCCGGGTTCGAAGTGATCGAGTCCTGGCGCAATCTGCCGGTGTTTCTGCGCCACCCGACACTGGAAGGCTCGCTGCGTTATGACTTCATCGGCGGCGCCACCAGCAAGGGCCAGTTTCCCCAGGATGACTGGCGACGCTGCACATCCCACGCCTTGCGCCAGATCGCTGCATCCAAGGGCCTCTACAGCCTGCCCGAAGGCTTGCCAGCGCTGCGCAATGCCATCGCCCGGCACATCGCGTTTTCCCGCGGGGTCAATTGCCAGGATGACGATGTGGTGGTGTGCAACGGGGCGCAACAGGCGCTGGACCTGATCGCCCGGGTACTCACGCGGCCCGGCAGCATCGTGGCCATGGAAGACCCCGGCTATCCGCCGGCGCGCCTGTTGTTCGGCACCCATGGCGCGACGGTCATCGGCGTTCCGGTGGATGCCGAGGGCATTCAAGTGGACAAGATCCCTCTCGGCACGCGGCTGATTTACGTCACCCCTTCGCACCAGTTCCCCCTGGGCATGCCCATGAGCCAGGAACGGCGGGTAGCGCTGCTGGCCAAGGCCCATGAACTGGGCGCCATCATCATCGAGGACGACTATGACAGCGAATTCCGCTACGAAGGTCGGCCAACCGATTCGCTGCAAAACATGGATGAGCGCGGGATCGTCGCCTACGTCGGGACCTTTTCGAAAACCCTGCTGCCGGAGCTGCGCCTGGGTTACGCGATCCTGCCGCCAGCGATTCTCGAGGCGGTAGTCCGCGCCAAGCAGTTGACGGACCTGCACACCTCTACCCTGCCCCAGTGGGCGCTGGCCAAGTTCATCGCTGAAGGCTGCCTGCTCAAACACATTCGACGCTGCCATACGATCTATGCGGGTCGGCGCGACCGGATCCTGGCGCGCATGACCGGCGATCTCTCGCCATGGCTGGAGGCCGTGCCGACCATGGCCGGTTTCCACATGGTGGTGATGTGCAAAGTACCGATCGACGTGCCACTGGTGATCGAGCTGGCGAAGAAGGTGGAAGTCGGACTCTATGCCATCGACAGTTTTTACTACCAGCAAACACCGCAAGCCGGGTTCTTCCTGGGTTTCGGCGCCATCGAGACCCTGGATATCGACATCGCCCTGGATCGTCTGAGAGACATTTTGCAACAAGTTGCCTGATGGATTGGACTGCGGCTTTATCCGGCGATTGGCTATTGGTGGTCCGGGGGGGCAGGCCTATCCTGCATAGGCGTAATCCCTCAATGAGCAGGATTCGTCCGGCCTGATTCAGGAGTGTGAGCCAATGTCCTACAAAGTGATCAATACCGTAAAGGTGCAGGCCGTTGCCGGCCGCTCGGAAGAACTGGGTAAGCAACTGCAAAAGATTGTCGACACCCTGCGCGAACTACCGGGCTGTGATTCCTATATGGTCGACCGCTGCCCTGAGGACAGTAACCGCTGGACCGTCAGCGCCCACTGGCAATCGGAAGCGGCGATGCAATCGCATTTCAACAGCCCTGAAGTGCAAGGTTTTATCGACCTGATCGATTGCCAGTTGGCCAATGCCGTCGACTTCAACAGCTTTCCGATCCGATAGTAAAACGGTTAAAGATCGCAGCCTTTTGGCCGTTCCCGCAGAGTATGGGTACCTCTGTAGGAGCTGCCGAAGGCTGCGATCTTTTGTTTTTACATCCCGATTGGTCCCCTGGCCTTCTCGAATATTGGCTGTTTGATTGCCCGCCACAGCGCACTAGATTGGTTCCTGACCTCTAACCCACCGCAGGTGATGAACCATGAATGTTTTGCGCTTCTGTGCCGCCCCCCTTGTCGCCCTGACTCTGACTGTTTCCGCCTCGGCCTTCGCCCATGAGGCGGGTGATCCGTCGGAAAAGGTCACGGTATTGCAGGATCAACTGCTGAAAAACGTACCAGGCAAAAAGGCCTTGATGATTGAAGTCGATTACAAGCCCGGCCAGGCATCCATTGCCCACAAGCACGATGGCACCGCCATGGCCTATGTTCTGGAGGGGGCCGTTACTTCCCAGGTAAAAGGCGAGAAAGAAGTGACCTACAAGGCCGGGCAATACTGGTACGAAGCGGCCGGTTCCGAACATCTGGTCTCGAAAAACGCCAGTGCCACCCGGCCTGCCAAGTTGCTGGTGTTCATGGTGTTGTCGCCGGACGAAGAAGTTCTGGTCCCCCTGAAAAACTGATCGCTGAACGGTTAGCCATAAATAAAAAGGCCCGAATTACACATTCGGGCCTTTTTATTTCTTCGGGTAATTACGCCAATGTCTTTACACCAAACAAAACTAGTGGCTCCCTCATAAAGACTGATATTGGCTATTTCATTGTGCCCATCCCGGTTTAGTCTGGATGCACCGCCGGTTGTTTCCGGCCAGATAACTTTCCGACTGATGTTGTTTCACTGGAGAAACACCATGAAACTTGCACTTGTCAGTACGTTGACGATAACGGCTCTGTTAACCGGCTGTTCGATTCCCACTGCACCGTCCGCGGTTTCTTCCCTGGACGGCATCTTCACCGAACCGGTGGGTCGCAGCAGTGCAACCAGCGTTCCCAATGGCAGCCATGTCTCCCTGGGCGTGGTGTACAGCCGCAACACCCAGGCCAACCGTGCCTATCTGCAGGACTACCAGGCCAACGCCGGCACGGGTTTCGGCCAGAGCCTGCTGGTGCAGTCGATCCACGACGCCTACGTGGCCACGTCCAATCCCGATCTCGCGGTGGATTGGGTCAAGGCTTCGTTACAACGGCAGTTCGGATCGGTCACGGTGTATCCGGACATGCAAAGCCTCAAGGCCGCGAAACCGGATGTCATCGCGGTGGTCGACAGCCGCAGTCAACTCATGACTTCGCGCAGTTCCGATATTGAAGCGGATGTCCGTGCGCACTTCTACGACCACAATCTTAACTATATTGCCACTGCACAAGGGCATGACGCCAAAGCACTCAGCCCGGTGTGGGCAGACTACAAGCGCAGTGAAGAAATTGTTGCGGATATAAATGAACAACAGAATGTGCAAACAAGAGCGCTACAAAAGTTTGACCAGTCGCTCAGTAATTTATTGACCAGGCCGACAGATAAAGTGTCGATGAACGATAATAAAACAGGCATGAAGTTGTATTGATTTAATTTTGGCCCCAACTCGGGCAAGCCCGTGATGAGGGCCGAATAGCCAACACTAAGGCATCAGGCAAAAAAAACCCGCATCTCTCAATGCGGGTTTTTTCATTCAACAGCCTATCAGGCAGCCGGCTCCAGTTCGGCATTGGCCGAGACAGTAGCAGGCGGCACTGTCGGCGCTTGACCGCTCAACGCCACGTCCAGCAACTCACGGTTGGCCACCGCGTACATGGCGTAGTCCGTACCGCTGGCGGCACGGATCTCCACCAGCATGGCACGCCAGCGTTCGATCGTGCTTTCGTGCTGGGCCATCCACTGCGTCAGACGTGTTTCCACATCCTGGCTGCCATCGCCCTGTTGCAGGACCGAGATGGTGATCGCGCGTTGCTGCCAGTCGACGTCATCGCGGAACGCTTCACGGGCCAGGGCTTGCCAGTTGTTTTCAACCGGCAGTGCGCTGATCTGTTGCAGGTACCAGGTGATGTCCAGCGCACTGCCCACGGCGAAGTACGCCTTGGCCACGTCCGCAGGGTCCTGGCCGGTCACGTCGGAGGCCTCGATGATCGGCAGCAGGGTGTACAGGTGCGTGGTGCCAGCCACCATGCGCGCCAGCAACTCCGGCACACCGGCTGCGACGTAGGCCTGATAACGGGTCTGCCAGGTTTCACGGATTTCGCCACTGAGCAGTTCGTCGAGCTTGAGGCCCAACGCCGCCAGATGCGGACCGAAGTGCGCGACGTCACGGGCAGCATTCTGCTCGTTGCGACGGGCACGCAGGAACCAGCGCGTAGCGCGACGGCCCAGGCGCATCAGCTCGTCCATCAGCTCCAGTTGCACGTCGGCGGAAACCTTGTAGTCCAGGTTTTCAATCTGACGGAACCAGTGCGGGAGATGGAAAATGTCGCGCACGATCACGTAGGCACCGGCCACGTTCGCCGGGCTCATGCCGGTGGACTCCTTGAGTCGCTGAACGAAGGTGATGCCCATGTGGTTGACCAGGTCGTTGGCGATCTGGGTGCTGACGATTTCGCGCTTCAGGCGGTGACGGCGCATCGCTTCGGAGAACTTGCTCACCAGGCTCGGCGGGAAAGCGGTTTCCATGTCGCGGGTCAGGTAGTCGTCGTCCGGCACCAGGGAGCCCAGCAGCTGCTCCTTGAGGTCGATCTTGCTGTAGGAGATCAGTACCGACAGCTCGGGACGCGTCAGGCCATGGCCTTCAGCGACGCGCTCGTTGATCGCGTCTTCAGCCGGCAGGAACTCGATGGCGCGATCCAGCTTGCCGCGGCCTTCCAGATCGTTCATCAGACGCTTGTATTCAGCGATTCGTGGCAGGGCACGACGAGCCGCCAGGGACAGGGCCTGGGTCTGCTTGTAGTTGTTGCCCAGCACCAGGCCACCGACTTCGTCGGTCATGCTTGCCAGCAACTCGTTGCGTTGCTTGGCGGTCATGTCGCCGGCCTGAACCACTTCGTTCAGCAGGATCTTGATGTTCACTTCGTGGTCGGAGCAGTCCACGCCACCGGCGTTGTCGATGAAGTCGGTGTTGGAACCGCCGCCATTGAGGCCGAACTCGACACGACCCAGCTGGGTCATGCCGAGGTTACCGCCCTCGCCCACGACTTTGCAGCGCAGCTCGTTGCCGTTCACGCGCAGTGCATCGTTGGCCTTGTCGCCGACATCGGCGTGGCTTTCGCTGCTGGCTTTCACGTAAGTACCGATACCGCCGTTCCACAACAGATCAACCGGTGCCTTGAGCAAGGCATTGAGCAGTTCGGTCGGGGTCAGCTTGTCGGCCTTGATGTCGAAGCGCTCTTGCATCTGCGGGGAAATCGCGATGCTCTTCGCGCTGCGGGAGAAAATACCGCCGCCTTCGGACATAATGCTGGTGTCGTAATCCGACCACGCCGAACGCGGCAGGTCGAACATGCGCTGACGCTCGGCGAAGCTGGTCGCCGGATCCGGACTCGGGTCGATGAAGATGTGCATGTGGTTGAATGCCGCGACCAGTTGCAGCTTGTCGGACATCAACAACCCGTTACCGAACACGTCACCGGCCATGTCGCCGACGCCCACCACAGTGATGCTGTCTTCCTGGACATTGATGCCACGCTCGCGGAAATGGCGCTGTACGCCAACCCACGCGCCCTTGGCGGTGATGCCCATTTTCTTGTGGTCGTAACCGGCCGAACCACCGGATGCGAACGCGTCACCCAGCCAGAAACCGTAATCGATGGCGATGCCGTTGGCGATGTCGGAGAAGGTAGCAGTGCCCTTGTCCGCTGCCACTACCAGGTACGGGTCATCGTCGTCATGACGCACGACGTTGGCCGGTGGCACCAGAGCGCCGTCCTTCAGGTTGTCGGTGATGTCCAGCAGGCCGGAAATGAAGATGCGGTAGCAGGCAATACCCTCGGCCGCGATCTCGTCACGGCTGCCGCCCAACGGCAGGCGACGCGGCAGGAAACCGCCCTTCGCGCCCACCGGCACGATCACCGAGTTCTTCACTTGCTGGGCTTTTACCAGGCCCAGGACTTCGGTACGGAAGTCTTCTTCACGGTCAGACCAGCGCAGGCCACCGCGAGCGACGTTGCCAAAGCGCAGGTGTACGCCTTCAACGCGTGGCGAGTAAACGAAGATTTCGAACTTCGGAACAGGTTTGGGCAGTTCAGGAATCAGGTGCGGGTTGAACTTGAAGCTGAAGTAGGACTTGTTCTGACCGTGCGCATCGGTCTGGTAGAAGTTGGTCCGCAGGGTGGCCTTGATCAGGTCCAGGTAGCGACGCAGGATGCGGTCTTCGTTGAGTACCTGGACGTCGTCCAGTGCGCTGAGGATCGCGTGTTCCAGGCGCTGTTGCTTGTCTTCCAGATCATCGCTGCCGAGCTTGCGCGCCAGGTAGAAACGGGTCTTGAACAACCGGGTCAACTCGCGGGCGATGTCGGTGTGGTTGTTCAGGGTGCTGGCGATGTAGCCCAGGTCGAAGCCCAGACGGATCTGCTTCAGGTAACGGGCGTAGGCACGCAGCAGTGCCACATCGCGCCATGGCAGGCCGGCGGTCAATACCAGGCGGTTGAACGCATCGTTCTCGGCGTCGCCACGGACGATGTGGACGAACGCGTCCTGCAGGGTGTCGTTGAGCTGCTGGATGTCCAGCTCCAGGCCTTCGGCAGCGGTGAACGCGAAATCGTGAATCCAGAACTCGCGGCCGCTGTTGTGACGCAGGCGATACGGGAACTCGCCCAGCACGCGCAGGCCGAGGTTTTCCAGGATCGGCAGCACGTCGGACAGCGCCAGCGGGGTGTCGGCGTGGTACAGCTTGCAATGCAGCTGGCGCTGACCGGAGACCTGGCCCAGCGGCTGATAGAAGCTCATCACCAGCGGGTTTTTGTCGCTCAGGTTCAGCAGGTGTTGCATGTCGACCACAGCCGAATGCGCTGCGAAACGCTCGCGGTAACCGGCCGGGAAGCCTTTCGGGAAGTCGGCCAGCACGTTGGTGCCCTGGGCTTCGCCGAAGCTTTCGACGGTCAGGGCAGCGTAGTCGTCCTGCCAGCTGCGGCAGGCCTGGATCACTTCGTTTTCCAGTTGCTGCGGGTCGATCTCGATGCGGTTTTTCGGATCGACGCGCAGGATCAGCTGCACGCGTGCCAGCACGGACTCGGAGAAGAAGGTCCAGAACTCGCAATCCGAGGCTTTCAGGCGATCCATCAGCACCTGCTGGATCTTCTGGCGCACTTCGGTGGAGTAGATATCACGCGGCACATAGGCCAGGCAGTAGCAGAAACGGCCGTACGGATCCTTGCGCAGGAACACACGGATCTTGTTGCGCTCCTGGATCTGCACGATCGACATCACGGTGCTGAACAGCTCATCCACCGGAGTCTGGAACAGATCGTCGCGCGGCAGTACTTCGAGTACCTGCGCCAGTTCCTTGCCCAAGTGAGCCTTGGCCTGGAAGCCGGAACGGTTTTCGATTTCCGCGACCTTGTGGCGGATATATGGAATGGTGCGCACGCTCTCGCCGTACACCGACGAGGTGTACAGGCCCATGAAGCGGCATTCCTTGATGACCTTGCCGTTGGCGTCGATTTCACGGATCGACACGTAGTCAGGATAAGCCGGACGGTGTACACGGCTCGGGTGCGCGGCTTTGGCGAACGACAACAGGGTCGGTTCGCGCAGGTAGTTCACCGCATAGTCTTCGATGCGACGGTCATCGTAGGTCAGGCCGGTACGCAGCAGTTTGGTCAGGCCAAGGAACGAGTTCTGGTCGTATTCGATGTGACCGCCATCAGGCTGGTCGGTGACCACGAACTCTTCGTAGCCGAGGAAGGTGAAGTGGTTGCCCACCAGCCATTCCAGGAAGCTCTTGATTTCGCTCTTTTCGTCGGCATCGACTGCGAACCGGCTATTGTCCAGCTTGGTCAGGATTTCCTGGACCTTGGCTTTCATCGGTTCGAAATCAGTGACCGCAACGCGCACTTCACCGAGTACCTGCTCCAGCTCTTTGGTCAGGACGTTCAGTTCGGCGGTGTTGGCGCAACGGTCGATTTCCAGGTACATCAAGGATTCGTGCAGAACGTCGTCGCCCTGGGTGCCTTTGGGCAGTATTTCCAGCAACTCGCCCTTGCTGCCACGACGTACGCTCAGCACGGTGGTTTGCAGGGTATGGATGCTGTAGCCACGGCGGTTCAACTCGGTACGCACCGAATCCACCAGGAATGGCAGGTCGTGGTGCAGCACTTCGACCGCGGTGTGGGTCGACTGCCAGCCGTGACGTTCGTAATCGGGGTTGAAGACGCGCACTTGCGGTTGCGCGTGATCGAAGCGCTCAAGCAGGCGCCACGCAGAAAGGGTACAGCCAGCGAGGTCGGACAACCGGCGTTGAGTCAGTTCGTCCAGGGAAATGATGCCGAAGAATTGTTCAGCGAACAGCGCCACTTGTGGCAGTGCCTGTTCACTGATGTGCTGCGCCAGTGCCGCTTGCAGTTGGTGCTGGAAGTCGGCTTTGCTGGCTGCGGTGAAGAACGCCATCTGTGGTACTCCGCTTGGGCTTGTTATTGATGGAAGCGTCGCGTGCAAAACCCCTTTTCGGGGCTACCCGTCACCCTGTTCCTGATTCTCGGGCAGAGGAAACAGGGCGACAGGTGGGTGAAGCTGGACGAGACACTCGGGTCACATTCACCTTCCATGAATGGGCATCTGCAAAAACGACTGGGCTGCGGGCAGCGCAATGCCTTTACAGGTGCTCATCCGTTGCGCAGCTTAACGAGTGCGGCAAGGCCCGTGCTTGCGATGCTGCGACATATTCGGTCAACGGTATGCAGCTTGGTGGCGGTGCATCGCACAACACTAGCAGTCGCGCAGGAAAATGGCGGCTTTCTGTCGGTTTTTTGCGGCACATACGTACCAGAAATGACCAGCAACACATTGACCGTCCACATCACGCCCTTCGACACTCGGGCGAGCAGAAATTCGCCGGGGCTGGCAGAATCGCCTTTTGTTCGCCTTCATTACGCTCGTCGAGCCAGGAATTACCCATGCAAATGACCACCGCCCTCTTGATCGTCAACCCGTGCGACGACGAAGAAGACAACATGGCCATGCTCTGCTGCCACAGCGACAAGGGCGAAATGTTCCTGATGAGCCGTTACCCGGACGAGGATGAACTGGAAATCACTCTGGACGGCGAACCCTCTACCCTGGACGGTGTGAAAGTCACGCTGAGCCCTACCCGTTTGTTGATCGAAATCGCTGCGGCGGATGCGGATGCGTTGAATGGGGATGATGTGCTGGAGATCACCCATAGCACTGATGCCAGCGATCTGCCTGAGGTGGAAGAGACATTGCAGAACATCCTCAAGGGGACCGGAACCTACATCAGTCAGCTCTAGCATTCAGCAGCTGTACCGGCCTCTTCGCGAGCAGGCTCGCTCCCACAATTGATCGCGTCCTTTGCGAAAGAACCCGGCCACCTGTGGGAGCGAGCCTGCTCGCGAAGAGGTCCGAAAACACGACGCTGCTCTCCCACCCGTACAAACTTCCGACATTTTCGCCAACCATTTCCCGTACTTTGCTCAAAATGCCGTTAGTCGCCGCCCCCCGCGATGGATTAAAGTATCGCCCCCAGCCCTGGCGTTATACGAACGTCTTCGGTCACCCTTTCCAGGAACAGTCATCGATGGAACATCGTGAAGCGCTGCTCGCGCTGCGAACCTTTCTTTCAACGCAGATTCTCGGCCAGGAAAAACTCATCGAGCGCTTGCTCATCGCCCTGCTTGCTGATGGCCATATGCTGGTCGAGGGCGCTCCCGGCCTGGCCAAGACCAAGGCCATCAAAGAACTTGCCGAAGGCATCGAAGCCCAGTTCCACCGTATCCAGTTCACCCCCGACCTGTTGCCTGCCGATATCACCGGCACGGAAATCTATCGCCCGGAAACCGGCAGCTTCGTGTTCCAGCAAGGCCCGATTTTCCATAACCTGGTACTGGCCGACGAAATCAACCGGGCCCCGGCCAAGGTTCAATCGGCGTTGCTCGAAGCCATGGCCGAACGCCAGGTCAGTGTCGGGCGCAGCACTTATGAGCTGTCGCCGCTGTTTCTGGTGATGGCCACGCAAAACCCCATCGAGCAGGAAGGTACTTATCCGCTGCCCGAAGCCCAGCTCGACCGTTTCCTGATGCATGTGAAAATCGGCTTCCCGGACGCCGCCGTTGAACGCCGCATCCTGCAACAGGCCCGTGGCGAAGCCCTCAACGGCGAGACCAAGCCCGAGCGCCGGGTCAGCCAGCAGGCGATTTTTGCCGCGCGCAAGGAAATCCTCGGCCTGTACATGGCCGATGCCGTGGAGGAATACCTGGTGCAACTGGTCATGGCCACGCGCACCCCGGCCAAATTCGACCCGGAGATGGCCGAGTGGATCGCCTACGGCGCCAGCCCTCGCGGCTCGATTGCCCTGGACCGTTGCGCCCGGGCCCACGCCTGGCTCGCCGGGCGCGATTTCGTCAGCCCGGAGGATATTCAGGCGGTGCTGTTCGATGTGTTGCGCCACCGCATCATTCTTTCCTTTGAAGCCGAAGCCGCCGGCATCGACCAGGACCGCGTGGTCCAGCGGATTCTCGACGTTGTAGCTGTCGCTTGACCCCGATGAACGTCTTCCCGCCGCCCCAACCGGGTATCCGCATCACGCTCGCCGAGCTGATCGAGATGCGTCATCGCGTACGCGAAGTGCAGCTGTTCTCTACGCCAAGCCAGCGCAGCCCGTTGATCGGCCTGCACCACTCCAAGCTGCGCGGGCGTGGCGTGGACTTCGATCAGGTGCGGGTCTATCAGGCCGGCGATGACGTGCGGACCATCGACTGGCGCGTCACCGCGCGGACCCAGGAGCCGCACACCAAACTCTTCCACGAGGAACGCGAACGGCCGATCTTCATCATGGTCGAGCAAAGCCGTCGCCTGTTTTTCGGTTCGGGGCTGATGTTCAAGTCAGTACTCGCCGCCCAGGCCGCGAGCCTGATCGGCTGGGCTGCGCTGGGGCATAACGATCGGGTCGGCGGGCTGGTGTTTGGTGACAACGAGCACTACGAAATCAAACCGCGACGCAGCAAACAGAGCCTGTTGCAATTGCTCAACCGCCTGGTGCGGGTCAATCAGTCGTTGCACACCGAAAGCGAACCGGACCGCGATGCCTTCGGCATTGCCCTGCGTCGCGCCCGTGAAGTGTTGCGTCCAGGCAGCCTGGTCATCGTGATTTGCGACGAACGCGCGTTGACCGAGAGCGCCGAGCAGCAACTGAGCCTGCTGTCGCGCCATTGCGACCTGTTGCTGTTGCCGCTGTCCGATCCGCTGGATCACGCATTGCCCGCCGCCGGTTTGCTGCGCTTTGCCGAGCGCGGCGCGCAGCTGGAACTCGACACGCTGAATTTCGAACTGCGCCAGACCTACCGCGCTCAGGCCGAAACACGCATTGCCCGCTGGGAGTTGCTTGCGCAAAAGCTACGGGTGTTGTTGATGCCATTGAGTACCCAGAGCGAAATGGTCGAACAACTGCGCGAGTACCTGAACCCTCAGAATTCGGGGAAAGGTCGATGAACGGTCTGGATCAACTGCAACCGTTGATTTCCCCGCCTCCAATCGCCTTCTGGCCGCCTGCGCCGGGCTGGTGGTTATTGCTGTTGCTGCTGCCCGCCATCGGCTTCGGTCTGTGGAAACTGCGGCGCTTCATTCCGCAAAAACGCCGCATCGTGCGCGCCGAACAACCGCTGGATCCGGTACGCCTCGCCGCGCTGGCGGAGCTGGCGCTGATGCCCAAGCCGTACGACGGCGCCCCCGCCGGTGCCTGGCTGCAGCAACTCAACGGGCTGCTCAAGCGTCTGTGTCGCAACCATTACCCCTACAGCCAGAGCCACACCCTCAACGGCCGAAAATGGCTGGCCTTCCTCGACAACCGCTGCCCGGCGGCCGGGCTGACCCGCTGGATGGTGCTGGTCGAAGGCGCCTACAAACCCGAGTGCAAACTCGACGACAAAGCCATCGCCGGGCTGACCCAGGCTGTCGATACCTGGATTCGCAAACATGTTTGAGTTCGCCTGGCCGTGGATTTTCGCCCTGCTGCCGTTACCGTGGCTGATGCGTCTGGTGCTGCCGGTGGCCGACAGCGGCGAACCGGCGCTCAAGGTCAGCTTCCTCAGTGACCTCGAAGGCCTGGCCCGGCGCCGCGCCCGCGCCAACCTGCCGGCGTGGCGCCAACAGGCGCCGTTCCTGCTGCTGTGGTTGATGCTGCTGACCGCCGCCGCGCGCCCGCAGTGGCTCGGCGAACCGCTGCCCATCGCCGCCAGCGGCCGTGATCTGCTGGTGGCGGTGGACGTTTCAGGCTCCATGGACTTCCCCGATATGCAGTGGCAGGACGAAGAGGTCAGCCGTCTGACGCTGGTCAAGCACCTGCTCGGCGATTTCCTCGAAAGCCGCGAGGGTGACAGGGTCGGTCTGATCCTGTTCGGCAGCCGGGCCTACCTGCAAGCGCCGCTGACCTTCGACCGGCATACCGTGCGCGTCTGGCTCGACGAAGCACGCATCGGCATCGCCGGCAAGAACACCGCCATTGGTGACGCCATCGGTTTGGGCCTCAAGCGCCTGCGGCAACGCCCGGCACAAAGCCGCGTGCTGATTCTGGTGACGGACGGCGCCAACAACGGCGGTGAAATCGACCCGCTGACCGCCGCACGCCTGGCGGCCAAGGAAGGGGTAAAAATCTACCCGATCGGCATCGGCGCCGATCCGGAAGAAAGCGGCTCCCTGGGTTTCCTCGGTATCAATCCGAGTCTGGACATTGATGAGCCTTCTCTGACGGCAATCGCGCAGGCGACCGGCGGACGCTACTTTCGGGCGCGGGACGCCAAGGAGTTGCTGGCGATCAAAAACACCCTCGACCAGCTGGAACCCGTGAGCCAGCAACCGACCCAGGCCCGCCCCGCCCAGGCGCTGTATCACTGGCCACTGGCGATAGCGCTGTTACTGAGCATGCTGCTGGTGGTCCGCGAACTCTGGCCGGACAATCCGCTGCAACGCCTGTTTACCAAGGACCTGTTTTTGCAAACGCAACTGCCTGAATGGCGCCAGCGCCTCAAGCGCCTGCGCCTGCGGAGGCGCCGATGAGCGCGCTCTGGCCTTACTGGTTCCGCCCCTGGTGGCTGCTGTTGTTGCCCCCGCTCGGCTGGCTGCTGTGGCAACTCTGGCATCGACAGAAACGCGCCGGGCGCTGGCAGATGATTCTGCCGCCGGCCTTTCATGCGGCGTTGCTCAGCGGCGGCAGCGGGCGCAACAGCAAACTGCCTTGGGTGGCCCTCGGTGTGGCGTGGCTGCTGACGGTACTCGCGCTGCTGGGGCCGGGCTGGGAACGTGTCGAGCAGATCAGCCAGAAACCTGCCGACCCCTTAGTGGTGATCCTTGAGCTGACCCCGGAAATGCTCGCCACCGACGTTCAGCCCAACCGCCTGGAGCAGGCCCGGCGCAAGCTCCTGGACCTGCTGCAAAACCGCAGCGACGCGCAGACCGCCATCGTGGTCTACGCCGGCAGTGCGCACACGCTAGTGCCGCTGTCGGACGACCTGTCCACCAGCCGCAATCTGCTGGATGCCCTCAAGCCGTCATTGATGCCCGAGGCCGGTCATCGCGCCGACCTGGCGGTGACCAAGGCCCTGACCTTACTGGAGCAAGGCGCCCTGGGCGACGGCCGGATCCTGCTGATCGGCTCGACCCTGACAGAACAGGAACGCCTGGGCATCCGTCGTGCACTGAGCGGCAAATCCACCCAGTTCCTGATGCTGGGCATCGGCACTGCCGAAGGTGCACCGATCACCCAGGAGGACGGCAGCTTCATGAAGGACGAACAGGGTGCGATTCTGGTGCCGCATCTGGACGACCCTGGCCTGAAAGCCTTCGCCAATGATCTGGACGGACGCTATCGCCACGCGCGCCTGAGCGACTCCGACCTGCGCGCACTGGGTCTGCTCGACGGCCCACGCAACCTGCGCGACGACGGCCAGACCCTGCGCCTGGATGCCTGGGCCGATCAAGGTTACTGGTTGCTGCTGCCATTATTGTTACTGACCGCCTGCGCCGGTCGTCGCGGCTGGTTGTTTTGCCTGCCGCTGTTGCTGGTGCTGCCACAATCGAGCCATGCCTTCGACTTCCAGGACCTGTGGCTGCGTCCCGACCAGCGAGGCCTGCACCTGCTCAAGCAGAAACGCCCGGCCGAGGCCGCCGAACACTTCGAAAATCATCAGTGGCAAGGCGTCGCGCTCTATGAGGCCGGCGATTACAGCGGCGCCGCCCAGCGGTTCGCCGAGGGCAACGATGCCCACGCCCACTACAATCGAGGCAACGCCCTGGCCAAAAGCGGTGAACTGGAGGCCGCGCTGGATGCGTATGATCAGGCACTCGAGCGTCAGCCGGACTTGCGTCCGGCCCTGACCAACAAGGCATTGGTGGAAAGTCTGCTCAAGCTGAAAGCCAACCCGCCCGCCGCCGAACCGGATAAAACCGCCAGCGAAGAACCCCAGGCGCAGCCTCAGGAACCGCCACCCGGCGCTGCCGCCCAGGCGCAGAGTACTGGCGAGCCGAAGAGCGCTGACCAACAGACCGGTTCCGATGACGACCAATCGCCCACGAGGCCGCCCAAACCAGGCACCAACGAAGTCCCGGGCAGCGAGCTGGGAGACGAACAACAGACCACGCCGCCCATGCGCCCCGCCAGCGACAGCATCGAGGGCGAACAGCAGCAGGCGCTGGAGCAATGGCTGCGGCAGATCCCGGATGACCCGGGGGAACTGCTCAGACGCAAATTCTGGTACGAACAGCAACAACATCAGGATCAGGAAAAAACCCGATGACCCGCTTCACCGCTTTCATGTTCGCCTTTGTGTTGTGGACCGTTCAGGCCCAGGCAGCCGAGCTGGTCGCCAGTGTCGATCGCACGCGTCTGAACTCCGGCGAGACGATCGAGCTGACCCTGGAATCCAACGACGTGACCCAGTTCGGCAAGCCGGACCTGACGCCGTTGGAACCGCTGTTCGAAGTGCGTGGCACCCGTCAGGTCAACCAGTTGAATACCCTCGGCGGCGACAACCGCGCCACCACCCGCTGGATCGTCACCCTGCTGCCGCTGCAAAACGGCAGCGTGGTGATTCCTGCGCTGAAACTGGGCGAAATCCAGAGCCAGCCGATCACCGTGCAAGTGGTCGAGAGCGAAACCCAGGAAACCTCGAACAAACTGGCCCCGGTGTTCATCGATGCCAGCCTCGATCAAACCAGCGTGTATGTGCAGGCCCAGGCGATCCTGACCTTGCGCATCTACCATTCGGTGTCGCTGTATGACGACAGCAGCTTGCCGCCACCGCAGATTCCCGATGCGCGTATCGAACAGCTGGGTGAATCGCGCACCTACGAAAAAGACATCAACGGCGTGCGCCATGGCGTCATTGAAATGCGCTACGCGATCTACCCGCAGCACAGCGGTGAACTGATCATTCCCGGGCAGATTTTCAATGCCGCGCTGGTGGACGCGCATCCGGTCCAGGACGCAGGATCGCAGGCGCCGAAGTCCGGCAAACTGATGCGCATCAGCTCCAAGGAAATGCTGCTGACGGTCAAGGCCAAACCCATCACCTACCCCGCCGACTTGCCCTGGTTGCCGGCACGCAGCCTGACCTTGAGCGAGACCTGGAACCCGGAGCCGGAACACGTTCAGGTCGGCGATTCGCTGACCCGCAGTCTGACGGTAAAAGCCGAAGGCCTGGCCAGTACGCAACTGCCACCGTTGCCCGGCACCGAGGTCGGCGGCTTGCGCCGCTATCCGGACCAACCGGTGCTGGGTAACCAGAACAGCGAGCGCGGTCTGGTCGGCAGTCGCGAAGACCGCGAAGCCCTGGTGCCAGCCCGTAGCGGTTCAATCGAGTTGCCGTCGGTTGAAGTGGTCTGGTGGAACACCTTCGAAGATCACCTGGAACACAGCAGCCTGCCGGCCAGAACCCTGCAGGTAGCAACCAATCCGAACCTGATGATCGACACACCGGCCGGCACCTCGCCACTCAACGCGACGGCCAACAGCGAAACCCTGTGGCGCTGGAAACTCAGCACCCTGATCTTCGCGTGCACCACCCTGCTGGGCTTCGGCCTGTGGTGGCGCGCGCGCTGGCAACCGGCAATCCTGCGCGCCGCGCAAACCGGCCCAAGCCCGCGCACCGTGCTCGACGACCTCAAGCGCGCCTGCCAGGCCAACGACTCCCACGCCACTCGCCAGGCCCTCGACGCCTGGGCCCGGCAGCAACCGGAAACCCTGGCAGACATGGCTGCCCGCTTCGTACCGCTGTCCGACGCCCTCGACGGCTTGAACGGCGCGCTGTACAGCGAAACCGGCCAGCACTGGCAGGGTGAGGAGCTGTGGCGGGCTATCCGCACGATCCCGACGGCCGAACGGGTTCAGGACCCGGTGGGTGACAGCGGGCTGCCGCCGCTTTATCCCAAGTAATCCGCTGAACCTGTGGGAGCGGGCTTGCTCGCGAATGCGTTCGTGCAGTCAACAATGATGTGTCTGACACACCGCCTTCGCGAGCAAGCCCGCTCCCACATTTGATCGAGTACTCATCTCTAGCGCGTTTGCCAGTAAACTCTCTCCCCTTTCGCCGCTGTCATTTTCCTCGCGGCCATCACCTTTCAAATAGCGGAGTTCGCCTTGCGTCTGTTCCACACCTCCGACTGGCACCTCGGCCAAAATCTGCACGGCCAGGATCGCGATTTCGAGCACGGCTGTTTTCTCGACTGGCTGCTGCGTCAGCTCAAACTCGATCAGCCCGATGTACTGCTGATCGCCGGCGATATCTTCGACACGGTCAACCCGCCGGTCAAAGCCCAGGAACGCCTGTACGACTTCATCGTCAGCGCCCACGAACAACAACCGTTGCTGACCATCGTGATGATTGCCGGCAACCACGATTCCGGCTCGCGGATCGAACTGCCCGCGCCCTTGATGCGCCGCTTGCGCACCCATGCGCTGGGCCGGGTGCTGTGGCTGGATGACGGCCAACTGGACGCCGAACGTCTGTTGCTGCCGCTGCCCGATGCCAGCGGCAACATCGCCGGCTGGTGCCTGGCACTGCCGTTCCTGCGCCCGGCCGAGGTGACCGGTGCGCATCTGGGTGACGATTACCTGCGCGGCATCGGTCAGGTACACGAATGGCTGATCGAAGCGGCCAACGCCAAGCGTCAACCGGGTCAGGCGCTGATCGCCATCAGCCACGCCCACATGGCCGGTGGCTCGGTGTCGGAAGATTCCGAGCGCAGCCTGATCATCGGCAACGCCGAAGCGCTGCCTGCCAGCCTGTTCGGACCGAGCATCAGCTACGTCGCCCTCGGTCACTTGCACAAGCCGCAGAAGGTCAACGGCGAAGAGCGGATTCGCTACAGCGGTTCGCCGATTCCACTGTCATTCTCCGAAATTGGTTACCAGCACCAGATTCTCGACATCACCCTGGAGGGTGAAACCCTGGTCAGCGTCGAACCCCGGCTCATTCCCCGCGCGGTGAATCTGCAACGCCTCGGCCCCGCGCCCTTGGCAGAGATCCTGCTGCAACTGGCCGACTTGCCGAACATCGACCTGCTAGCCGACTACCAGCGCCAGCCCTGGCTGGAGGTGCGGGTACGCCTGGACGAGCCGCAACCGGACTTGCGTCATCAAGTGGAAACCGCCCTGCAAGGCAAGGCCGTGCGCCTGGTACGCATCGCGGCCGAATACGCCGGTAATGGCAGCCGTGAAGGCACCGAAAACGGTGCCGCGTTGATCGAACTGGACCAGCTCACGCCCCAGGAACTGTTCAGTCGCGCCTGGATGGACAATTACGGCAGCGAGGTCGACGAGCAAACCCTCAAGGACTTTGCCGAACTGTTGCAAGACGTGCAGATGGAGGGCGGACAGCCATGAAGATCCTCGCCATCCGCCTGAAAAACCTCGCGTCCCTGGCCGGCCCCTTTGATATCGATTTCACTGCCGAACCCTTGGCCAGCGCCGGCCTGTTCGCCATCACCGGGCCGACCGGCGCGGGTAAAAGCACCTTGCTCGACGCCTTGTGCCTGGCGCTGTTCGGCACGGTGCCGCGGCTCAACAGTGTTCAGCCATCGGCCAAGGCACCGGACATCGACGGTGATATCGGCACCGCAGATCCGCGCACCCTGTTGCGTCGCGGCACCGGTGAAGGCTACGCGGAGGTTGATTTCGTCGGCATTGACGGCCGTCGCTATCGTGCGCGCTGGGAAGCCAACCGTGCCCGGGAGAAAGCGGGCGGAAGGCTGCAGGCCAGTCGGCAAAGCCTGCGTGACATTGATCAGGACCAATTGCTGGCCAGTCAGAAGCTCGAATTCAAAAGCCGGATCGAGTCCGTACTGGGCCTGAACTTCGAGCAGTTCACCCGCGCCGTGTTGCTGGCACAAAGCGAGTTCAGCGCCTTCCTCAAGGCCGATGACAACGACCGCAGCGAACTGCTGGAAAAACTCACCGACACGGCGCTCTATACCCGTCTGGGCCGTCGAGCTTTCGACAAGACCAAGGAAGCCCGCGAAACCCACAAACTGCTGCAGGATCAGGCCACCGGGGTCACACCGCTGGCACCCGAAGCCCGGGCAGCATTGGATGAGCGCTTCAGTGCGGCACAGCAGCAACTCAAATTGCAGCAAGCACAACTCAAACAACTTGAGTTGCAACACACCTGGCTCAAGGATCTGCATCAGCTGCAGGACGCGCAACACAGTGCCTGCGAGCAGCTGCAATCGGCACAGGCCCAATGGCATAGCCTGGCCGGCGAACGCCTGAAACTGACCCGTCTGGAGCAACTGGCGCCACAACGGCACCAGTTCGCCCGCAAGGCCGAGATCGACGCGCAGCTGACCCCGTTGGCAGCGCATATTGCCGGGCATACCCGGCAGCATGCCGAACTCGCCGAGCGCCAGACACAGCTGGAGCAACGGCTCGGCGCAGCCCGTATCGCGTTGAGCCAGGCGCAGCAGCAACAGACCGACAGCACACCGTTGTTGCGTCAGGCCTTCGAAGAACAAAGCACCCTCGCCCGCCTCGCCAAAGACACGGCCCTCGGCGCCGAAACCAAATACAACGCCGAACAAGCCTGTGCCCAGGGCCAGAGCGCGATTCAAGCCTTGCTCGACCGGCAGGCCCAAGTCGCCGAACACCTGCAGCGCATGGCTGCCGGGCTGGAACAAAGCGCCCATCTGGCACCGCTGAGCGATGCCTGGAATGCCTACCGAGATCGCCTGCAACAGTTGATGTTGATCGGCAACCGGCTGAATCAGGGGCAGGCCGAACTGGCCACTCTCGAACAGAATGCCAGCCGTACCGCGCAAGCATTCACCGCGCAGAAGCAGCAACTGGAAGTGCTGTTCAAGGAAGCCGGCGCCGAACCGGATGCCGTTGCCGACCAGATCGGCATTCTCGGCAGCCTGTTGCAGGACAACCGCAAACAACTGCGGGCCATCGAAGACCTGGCGCGGTTGTGGGCCAGCCAGCAGGATCTGGACAAGCGCGCTGCCGAGCTGCAACAACGCCAGCTCGCCGCACAGCAGGAACGCGATCGCCTGACTCAGGACGGGGTCAAAGCCAAGACTGATCTGAGCGTCGCCGAGCAAACCCTTAGCGTTACCCGCGAGCTGCTGGAGCGTCAGCGCCTGGCCCGCAGCGCGAGTGTCGAGGAACTGCGCGCGCAGTTACAGGACGAACAGCCGTGCCCGGTCTGTGGCAGCCACGAGCACCCGTATCATCAGCCCGAAGCGCTGTTGCAAAGCCTTGGCCGTTTCGATGAAAGCGAACAGGCCAACGCCCAGAAAGCCGTCGACGTGCTCAAGGAAAAACTCACCGACCTGCGGGCTGAAGTCGGCGGCCTGATCGCCCAACAAAAGGAGCTGCTGCAACAGCAGGAGTTACTGGCGGCGCAACAGCAAGCCCTGGCGCCCAGCCTCGCAGCGCACCCGTTGGCCACCCCGCTGTTGAATCAGGACGCGGACAAACGCGACGCCTGGCTCGCCCAGCAAAACAGCCAATTGAATCAAAGCATCACCCAGGATGAGCAACGGCAAACGGCCCTGCTCACTCTGCAACAGGATGCCGCGCGCCTGACCCAGCAACTGCGCCACGCCGAAACCGCGCACCAGCAAGCGGCCCAGCACCTGGACAATCAACAGCGCGAACTGGGCAGCGACCGTCAGCGCCTGGACGAAGAACTTGCCACGTTCGCCAGCCTGCTGCCGGCCGAGACCCTGCAAGCGTTGCGCGTCGAGCCGGCCGCGACCTTCATGCAGCTCGATCGGCAGATCACCGAGCGCCTGGCGCAACTCGAGCAGCAGAAGGAAGAACTGATCGAACAGCAACAACGTCAGCAGAACCTGGAAAAGGAACAGGATCGGCAGCAGACCCGCGTCCTGCAACTGCAAACCGCGCAGCAGCAATTCAGTGCGCTGCTGGAACAGCAGCAGGCGAGCCAGCAGAAACTCGGGCAGTTGCTTGGCGAACACAGCAGCGCCGAGCATTGGCAGCAGCAACTGGAACGGGCCGTGGAAACCGCACGCAGCGCCGAAACCAGCACCGCCCAGGAACTGCAAAGCGTGCACACGCAACAGGTACGAATCGCCGCCGAGCTCAAGGCGCAGCAGGAACGCTTGCAGGCTCTTGAAAGCGAACACACGGAACTGGCGGTCAAGATCGCCGACTGGCGCGGCCGCCATCCAGAGCTGGATGACGGAGGCCTGGAAGACCTGCTGCGGGTCGACGACACGCAGGTCAGCGAGTTGCGCCAACGCTTGCAGCTCAGCGAAAAAGCCATTGAACAGGCCAAGGTCCTGGTGGAGGAACGCGACAAGCGCTTGCTCGATCATCAGGCGCAGCACAACGGTAACCTTGACGCCGAACAACTCGACAGCGCCCTCAGCGAGTTGCAAAACCAGTACGCCGTCAACGAACAACTGTGCGCCGAACTGCGCGCCGAACAAGCCGAGGACCAGCGCCGGCAGAACGCCAATCAGGCGCTGGCACAGCAAATTGCCGAGGCTTACGCCGAGTATCAACGCTGGGCGCGTTTGAATGCATTGATCGGCTCGGCCACCGGCGACACCTTCCGCAAGATCGCCCAGGCCTACAACCTCGATCTGTTGGTGCACCATGCCAACGTGCAATTGCGTCAGTTGGTGCGACGCTATCGCCTCAAGCGTGGCGGCAGCATGCTCGGCTTGCTGGTGATGGATACCGAGATGGGGGACGAGCTGCGTTCGGTGCATTCGCTGTCCGGTGGCGAGACGTTCCTGGTGTCGCTGGCCCTGGCGCTGGGTCTGGCCTCGATGGCGTCGAGTACGCTGAAAATCGAATCGCTGTTCATTGACGAAGGCTTCGGCAGTCTCGATCCGGAGTCCCTGCAACTGGCCATGGATGCCCTCGACGGCTTGCAGGCCCAGGGGCGCAAGGTCGCGGTGATTTCCCACGTGCAGGAAATGCATGAGCGCATTCCGGTGCAGATCCAGGTCCGCCGTCAGGGCAACGGCCTGAGTACGCTGGAGGTGAAATGACCACGCTCTACTCTTTCCGCCGCTGCCCTTACGCCATGCGGGCGCGCATGGCCCTGCGCTACGCCGGGGTTGCCGTGGACATCGTCGAAGTCAGCCTCAGGGCCAAGCCCGCCGAGATGCTCGCGCTGTCGAGCAAAGGCACGGTGCCGGTGCTGAGCGTCGACGGTCGGGTCATCGATGAAAGCCTGGACATCATGCGCTGGGCCGTGGCCCAGCATGATCCGCAGGACTGGTTGCTCAAGGACGATCCGCAAGGGCAGCTCGCCCTCGCGGCATTGATCGAAGAGAACGATCAGACGTTCAAAGTGCACCTGAACCGCTACAAGTACGCCGAACGCTATCCCGAACAGCCGATGGCGTTTTATCGGGCCGAGGGCGAGGCGTTCCTGCGTAAGCTGGATGAATTGTTGAAAGATCGCGATTACTTGCTGGCCGACCATCCAAGTCTGGCCGACGTGGCGTTGATGCCGTTCATACGGCAATTCGCCCATGTCGATCGCGAGTGGTTCGCGCAGACGCCGTATCGACGGCTGCAGGACTGGTTGCAGCGGTTTCTGGGGTCAGAACTGTTTGTATCAATCATGAAGAAATAGCCGCTTTCTGTAGGAGCGAGCTCGCTCCTACAGGGATCGTGGTGGCTTACGCCAATACTTCGCACATACCGATCACCGAGCAATCGACATGGAATGGTCCGAAAAACCCGCTATCGGGTTTGAGCGGCGGGTTGCCGGCCAGCATCCCCATGGCCTTGGCTGTCTCTATATTTCGCGCGATGTTGTGGTTGGCCTCGATGGCCCGTGCCACCCCGCCTATCGAACCTTGACCGATCCCCAACAAGGAAAATCCATTGGTGATGACTGCCAGGAAGGCGATAACCAAAAGTTTGCAACGGTTCATACGCCGCCCACTCCCGCGAGATCAGCCTGATCCGCCAGCGCCTGTTGCGCGCGGTGTTCAAACTGGATGCCGGGATGGGCAACGTTAATCGGCGGTTCGACGGTTTGTTGCGATTGCGGCGAAAGACTGACAACCAGCACCATGACCAGGTAAAGACCGATAGCCACATAGGCGCCGTGTTTGGCAGAAGTGATGATTGCGCTGGCCATGATGAACTCCGTGGACATGTTTCAGAGTCCACAGAATCGATCAAAAAAGCATCGATCACCAACAAGACGTGTCTATATCAACTATCAGCTGCGTTGATCATTAAGCCAGACTATCTCAGTCTTCGATAAAACTAATCATGCGCTCGCGGGCAGCAT
This sequence comes from Pseudomonas sp. G(2018), assembly GCF_005502415.1. NCBI lineage: Bacteria > Pseudomonadati > Pseudomonadota > Gammaproteobacteria > Pseudomonadales > Pseudomonadaceae > Pseudomonas > Pseudomonas sp. G(2018). The sequence goes on from NZ_SCOO01000009.1 coordinate 116,263, forward strand.
CAGGCTCCCCGGAAATGGGCTCTGCCGCGGACAGGATGGGAGTGGAATAAAGAAACAGCAGCACCACTGCAAGACGCATCGCCATGTCATCGATCCTTTTCTTGAGAAGGAGTCAAAAAATCAGCGTCAAATTTAAACGCATGGCTATGTGATATCAAGCAATAGATTGATGGCTATCTGATGCTGTCGTAAACGCGTTATGCAGGAGCGACATCACTTCAGAACTTTTCGAACGCTCAACGCTCGATCGGCAAGTGACTTCGCTCCTGCATAAAGGGTGCGGGGAGACAATTTCAGTGCTGGGCTTTGTGATCCAGCGCGGCGTAGAAGTTGGCGCTTTGTTGCAGGTATTTCTGGGTGTAGCTCTGGGCGTGGGATTTTTTGTCGCTGATTTCAACGTTGGCACTGGCTGGCAGAGCAACGGTGGCCGAGATGGCGGAAGCGGCGATTACAGAGAAGAGATTGAAGTTCATGCGGTATACCTCGGAGTCAGTTGGCTTGCTTGCCCGGTGGGGCCGTGAAGCAAACTTAACCCTCGAGGAACGAGGCCTTGAAATGCTTTGTAGCATTACCAAATATCAGCCTCATTGATAGAAAGCTGCAGACCCCGCGAATCGTGGCCTGCGGCCTATTGTCGCAGCACAAACTTGAGATCGCTCGGGGCGTCCATCGGCAGTTTTTGCACGGTTTTGCCCAGCAGACCGCTCTTGGCATCGCGCTCGACGACAACAATCTGGTTGCTTTTCTGGTTGGCGATCAGCAGGAATTGGCCACTGGGATCGAGGCTGAATTCCCTAGGATGGTCGCCCTCCACCGAGCGCCGTTGCAGTTCCTTGAGATGGCCGGTCACAGGGTCGATGGCGAATACCAGCAATTGATTGGCAGTGCCGCGGTTGCTGACGTAGAGGAACTTGCCATCCTTTGATGCATGCAGTGCAGCGGCCGCCTTGTCCGACACCGGCTGACCGGTAGCCAGATCGACCATTTGCGTCTGCTCAAGCTTGCCGTCGCGGTAATCGAACACTGCCACCTGGGCGCTCATTTCCATGGTCAGCCAGGCGTGTTGGCCATCGGCGCTGAACAGCAGATGACGCGGACCGCTGCCGGGTGGCAGCTGGACGAATGCCGGCGTGGCCGGGGTCAACGGCAGGTCCGGATTGGCCTTGGGGTCGAAGCGGTAGACAAAAACCTTGTCCGCGCCCAGGTCATTGGAAAACACATACCTGCCATCCGGCGACGCAATCGTCGAATGCACATGCGCCGACATCTGCCGTTCGGGATAGACCCGGCTGGCCGGATGACTGCCCATCTGCACCACCGGTTTGAGCGCGCCATCGGCGCCCACCGGCAGCACTGCCAGGGTACCGCCCGGGTCTTCGGCTACCGAGTAATTACTGACAAACAGATGGCTGGCGTCCGCGCTGAGGCTCGAATGCGTCGGCTCATTGCCCAGGCTCTGCACCCGATTGATCAGGCTCAGCTCATGGCTCTTGGGGTCGATCGCATAACTGCTGACCCGACCGACCGGATCGGTCTGGCCGGGGCCATTTTCGTTGACCACGAACAGCCGCCGCTGATCCTTGCTCAAGGTCAGCCATGATGGATTTTCGCTGTTGATCACTTGCAGCGGCCTGGCGTTGATCTGCCCGGTTGCACTGTCGAAATTCAGTCGATAAATGCCCTGACTTTGCCCGGCGGTATAGGAACCCACGAGCAATTGATAGTCGTCGGCGCAGGCGGCCTGAACACCCATCGCGCCGATGCTGCCGGCGATCAACAGGGGCCAGAGGTTACGCATCCTCTTGGGCGTCGTCTTCGTTATCGCCGCTGATGACATCACCGAGGCAGACCAGACGGTGTTCACCAGAATCACCGGTGATCAACCAGCTTTGCAAGGTGGTGTCGTAGGTCGCCGCCTGGACCTGTGCCGGGGTGAATTCCCAGTGCTTGGCCGCTCGGCCATCCATGCATTCGATGTGCAGGTTGTCGTCGACATCAAGGGCAAATTCGAAGGCATGCAGCCCGTCGATTTCCACCATTCCGCAATGTTCGAGGGCATTGAGCAAGGTATCGGTTACAGCAGTCATGGCAGTCAATCTTTGAGTGGGAAAAACGCAATGATAGCTCAATGTGGGAACTCATTAGTGCCCGTCACGGCACCTGCCCGCGACACCCAACAAATGTGGGAGCGAGCCTGCTCGCGAAGGCGGAGTGTCAGTCGATAAATTTCCGGACTGTTCCGCCGCTTTCGCGAGCAGGCTCGCTCCCACAGGGGGTTAGTGCGTGACGGTTAGATCGCGCTCTGCGACGGCTTGCCATCCACCAGTCGCTGAATACCCAGCGGATTGGCATTTTTCAGCGCATCCGGCAGCAGGCTGTCCGGGTAGTTCTGGAAACACACCGGGCGCAGGAAACGGTCGATGGCCAGGGTGCCCACCGACGTGCCGCGCGCATCGGAGGTCGCCGGATACGGTCCGCCATGGACCATCGAATCACAGACCTCCACCCCGGTCGGATAGCCGTTGAGCAGGATCCGCCCGACCTTCTGTTCCAGCAACGCCGTCAGCTCTGCGAACTGCTCGAAATCCGCGGGTTCGCCGATGATCGTCGCCGTCAATTGACCGTGCAGCCCATTCAACGCAGCAGTGAGTTGCGTCTGATCCGCCACTTCGACCACCACCGTGGTCGGGCCGAACACTTCCTCTTGCAGAACCTCATCACCGTTGATCAGCAGGCTGACATCAGCCTTGAACAACTGCGGTTGTGCCTGGCGTCCTTGTTGCGGCTGACCCGCCAGGTGCTCGATGCCTGGATGATCGAGCAGTTTCTGCAAGCCTTTGCCATAGCTGCCCAGGGTCCCGGCGTTGAGCATGGTTTGTGCCGGTTGATCAGCCATCATGTCTGCCAACAACGTCAGGAATGCGCTGAACTGTGGCGAACGAATGCCGATCACCAGTCCAGGGTTGGTGCAGAATTGGCCGCAACCCTGAACCACCGAAGCCGACAGGCCACGGGCGATGGTTTCCGTGCGTTCGTGCAACGCCTGGGGCAGGACGATCACCGGGTTGATGCTCGACATCTCGGCGAACACCGGGATCGGTTGCGGGCGTGCCGCCGCCATGTCGCAGAGGGCCCGACCGCCCTTGAGCGACCCGGTAAAGCCCACCGCCTGAATCGCCGGGTGCTTGACCAGCGCTTCGCCGACCCCGCCGCCGTAGATCATGTTGAACACACCCGCCGGCATCGCGGTTTTTTCCGCCGCGCGCAGGATCGCATCGGCCACTGACTCAGCCGTGGCCATGTGCCCGCTGTGGGCCTTGAACACCACCGGGCAACCGGCAGCCAAGGCCGCGGCGGTGTCGCCACCGGCGGTGGAGAATGCCAGGGGAAAGTTGCTGGCACCAAACACCGCCACCGGACCGAGGCCGATGCGGTACTGGCGCAGGTCAGGACGTGGCAGCGGTTGACGCTCTGGCAAGGCCAGGTCAATGCGCGCACCGTAGAAATCACCTCGACGCAGCACCTTGGCGAACAGGCGCATCTGACCGCTGGTGCGCCCGCGCTCACCGATGATCCGTGCCGCGGGCAATGCGGTTTCGCGGCAAACCAGGGTCACGAAATCATCACCCAGTGCGTCCAGTTCATCGGCAATCGCATCGAGAAACTGCGCACGCCGCTCGGCGCTCAAGCCGCGATAGGTCGGGTATGCAGCAGCGGCAGCCTTGGCGGCGGCATCGACTTCTTCCGGAGTGGCCTGGATGAAATCATGGGGCAGCGTCTCGCCGGTTTGCGCATCGACGCTGTGCAGTTTGACGCTGCCCAACGCGCTGCGCCGGCCGCCAATATAGTTATGACCAAGAATTCGGGTCATCAGTAACTCCTCAAAGTGAACCGACGGTGCCGGGTTCGAAAGCCGCTTCAACCGCTGCGATGCCATTGATCAACGGCGCGCCGAACTCAGCCTGGCTGATCTCGAACACATCGCCGGGTCGGGTGCGCACGCCATCGGCGAACGACAGGGTCGCGGTGCCGAAGAAGTGGATGTGCACATCCCCCGGACGCAGGAACTGGCCGTACTTAAAATGGTGATACTCGAGGTTCGCCAGGCTATGGCACATGTTGGCCTCGCCACTGAGGAACTCGTTTTGCCACAGCACTTCACCGTCACGCAGGATGCGGCTGGCACCGGCCAGATGTTGAGGAAGTTCGCCGACCCGCAGTTCCGGGCCGTAGCTGCAACTGCGCAGCTTCGAGTGAGCCAGGTACAGGTAGTTCTTGCGCTCCATGACGTGATCGGAGAACTCGTTGCCTACCGCGAAACCCAGGCGATAGGGCTTGCCGTCATGGCCGATGACATACAGGCCACTCAGCTCAGGCTCTTCACCGGCGTCTTCGGCAAACGGCGGCAACGGGAACGGCTGGCCCGGGCGCACGACGATGCTGCCGTCGCCCTTGTAGAACCATTCCGGTTGCACACCGGCCTGCCCTTCTGCGGGTTTACCGCCCTCCACGCCCCATTTGAAAATGCGCATCGTGTCGGTCATCGCCGCTTCATCACCGGCCTGCTGATGCATCTTGTCCCGGGCTGAAGCGCTGCCCAGGTGAGTCAGACCGGTGCCGCTGACCAGCATGTGCGCCGGATCCGGATGATCCAGCGGCGGCAGAATGCGCAGTTGCGCCAGGAGTTCGGCGTAGTCGTGACTGATACCGAGCCCCATGCATTGCACCTGTTGCTCAAGGTTGACGCCCGCCTCGATCGCCGCCAGGGCCAGGTCGCGAACCGTGCGTGTGTCCTGCACTTCGCGCACCAGCCCTTCCTCGACCACGCCGACCCGGCGTTCGCCGTTACTCAATTCGAATTGCACCAAACGCATGAATGTTCTCCTGTGTGATCAAACACCCCAGATCCCTGTGGGAGCGGCGGTGCGACGATTCGACTTGCCCGCGATAGCGATCTATCTGGCTTATCAATGTTGAATGAGCCGCCGTCATCGCGGGCAAGCCCGCTCCCCCTGGGTCAGTGGTAATTTCGTGTTTTGTGTCAGGTACGGGATGCGCCTCGGGCGCTGGCCGCAAACTCATCCGCCGGCAGTACGTGCTTGCGCTCCAACAGGCGGTACACCACGCCGGTCAGCACCAGGCCGAACAGCATCACGCAAGACAGGAAGTACAGGCCCGAGGCCAGGTTGCCGGTGTACTCCTTGAGCGCGCCGATCACGAACGGGCCGATGTAGCCGCCAAGGTTGCCCACCGAGTTGATCAGGGCAATCCCCGCCGCCGCACTGGCGCCGGCAAAAAACCGGCCGGGCAAGGTCCAGAACACCGCAGTGCAGGAAAACAGCGCAAACGCCACCAGGCACAACGCCGCCAGTTGCAGCACCGGCACCGACAGCCAGGCACTGAGGAACAGGCCCAGCGCGCCCAGCACATAAAGCACCGCCAGGTGGCCGTAGCGATCATTCAAACGGTCGGAACTGCGCGGAATGATCAGCAGGCCGATGATCCCGAAAATGTACGGCACCGAAGACACGAAGCCGGTCACCAGGTCGCTGCCGCCAAACTGCTTGATCAGGGTCGGCAGCCACAGGCCCAGGCCATAAATGCTCAGGGTCACCGGCAGGTAGAACAGCGCCAGCAACAGCACACGCTTGTCCTTGAGGGCGTGCAACGGGTTGCCATGACGGGTCTGGCCGTATTGCTCCAGGTCCTTTTTCAGCTCGCCGGCCAGCCAGTCTTTTTCAGCCTGATCCATCCACTTCACCTGTTGCGGACCGTCCGGCAGCCAGCGCAACGTCGGCCAGGTCAGCAGGATCGCCGGGGCGCCGATGACGATGAACAGCCACTGCCAGCCATGCAGCCCCAGCACGCCGTCCATGCCGAGCAAGCCACCGGACACCGGACCGGTGATCATCATCGCGATCGGTTGCGACAGGATGAACAGCCCGAGGATCTTGCCGCGATGGCGCACAGGGAACCATTGGGTGATGTAGTAGAGCACGCCCGGGAAAAACCCGGCCTCCGCCGCACCGAGCAGAAAGCGCATCAGATAGAAGCTGTTCGGTCCCTGGACGAAAGCCATGCCGATGGTGATGGCGCCCCAGGTGACCATGATCCGCGCGAACCAGCGCCGTGCGCCAAAGCGGTCAAGCATCAGGTTGCTGGGGATTTCCAGCAGGAAGTAGCCAATGAAGAACAGCCCCGCGCCCAGACCGTAAGCCGCGTCACCGAGGCCGATGTCGGCACCCATGTGCAATTTGGCGAACCCCACGGCGGAGCGATCCACATAGGCGATCAGGTACAGCAGGATCAGGAAGGGAATCAGTTTCAGCGTGATGCGACGGATAAGCCGCAGTTCCTGGCTCATGAGATCGGTCTCCGATTGTTGTTTTTATATAACCTCGGGGGACGCCTCTCACGGCAAACCGTCAGGGCCATCCCTCCGCTGAAAATGACTATATAGTAATACTAATTAACCAACAACACTTCCAAAGCTGTGAATTTGCGCTTATGTTACACCTCAGCTCGAACAATATAGTCATACAATAAGAGAGTCGATCATGTCTGATAAGAAACCCACCCTGCGCTCCGCCCAATGGTTTGGCACCGCCGACAAGAACGGCTTCATGTACCGCAGCTGGATGAAGAATCAGGGCATCGCCGACCATCAGTTCCACGGCAAGCCGATCATCGGCATCTGCAATACCTGGTCGGAACTGACCCCGTGCAACGCGCATTTCCGCCAGATCGCCGAGCACGTCAAACGCGGCGTGATCGAGGCCGGAGGCTTCCCGGTGGAATTCCCGGTGTTCTCCAATGGCGAATCCAACCTGCGCCCCACCGCCATGCTCACCCGCAACCTGGCAAGCATGGACGTCGAAGAGGCTATCCGTGGCAACCCGATCGACGGTGTGGTGCTGCTCACCGGTTGCGACAAAACCACCCCGGCCTTGCTGATGGGCGCGGCCAGTTGTGATGTGCCGGCCATCGTCGTCACCGGAGGGCCGATGCTCAACGGCAAGCACAAGGGCAAGGATATCGGTTCGGGCACCGTGGTCTGGCAGCTGAGCGAGCAGGTCAAGGCCGGCACCATCACCATCGATGACTTCCTGGCGGCCGAGGGCGGCATGTCCCGCTCGGCCGGTACATGCAACACCATGGGCACCGCCTCGACCATGGCCTGCATGGCCGAAGCACTGGGCACTTCCCTGCCCCACAACGCGGCAATTCCGGCGGTCGATGCGCGCCGCTATGTGTTGGCGCACATGTCCGGCATGCGTGCAGTGGAAATGGTTCGCGAAGACTTGAAACTGTCGAAGATCCTGACCAAGGAGGCCTTCGAGAACGCCATTCGCGTCAACGCCGCGATTGGCGGTTCGACCAATGCGGTCATTCACCTCAAAGCCATCGCCGGACGCATCGGCGTGGAACTGGATCTGGACGACTGGACCCGTATCGGTCGCGGCATGCCAACCATCGTCGACCTGCAACCGTCCGGGCGCTTCCTGATGGAAGAGTTCTACTACGCCGGCGGCCTGCCAGCGGTACTGCGCCGCCTCGGTGAAGCCAACCTGATCCCGAACCCCAACGCCTTGACCGTCAACGGCAAGTCGATTGGCGAGAACACCAAAGACGCCCCGATCTACGGTGAGGACGAAGTGATCCGCACCCTCGACAATCCGATCCGCGCCGACGGCGGCATCTGCGTGCTGCGCGGCAACCTGGCGCCGCTGGGTGCAGTGCTCAAGCCCTCGGCCGCAACACCGGAGCTGATGCAGCACCGTGGCCGCGCCGTAGTGTTCGAAAACTTCGACATGTACAAGGCGCGGATCAACGACCCGGAACTGGACGTTGACGCCAACTCGATCCTGGTGATGAAAAACTGCGGTCCGAAGGGTTATCCGGGCATGGCTGAAGTCGGCAATATGGGCCTGCCGGCCAAGCTGCTGGCCCAGGGCGTGACTGACATGGTGCGCATTTCCGATGCGCGCATGAGTGGTACGGCGTACGGCACCGTGGTCTTGCATGTCGCACCGGAAGCGGCGGCTGGCGGACCTTTGGCGGCGGTGAAGGAAGGCGACTGGATCGAGCTCGATTGCGCCAGTGGCCGCCTGCACCTGGACATCCCGGATGCCGAACTGGCGGCGCGCATGGCCGACCTGCAACCGCCACAACAGTTGTTGGTCGGTGGTTACCGTCAACTGTACATCGACCATGTGCTGCAGGCGGATCAGGGTTGCGACTTTGACTTCCTGGTTGGTTGCCGCGGGGCTGAGGTTCCCCGCCATTCCCATTAACACCGCCGCCCCTTTGTGGGAGCTAGCCTGCTAGCGATAGCGGTCTGTCAGTTGATATTCATGTTGACTGACACACCGCCATCGCCAGCAGGCTGGCTCCCACATTTGCTTTGAGCATCTGCCTCAAGATTGCGCCGTGCCTGTTATCATGCGCGGTACCCCATCGCACAGGACCGCGTCGCTCCCCATGGATTACCGCAAACCCTCCGACCGCAAAAGCATGCACTCGCGCATCGTCCAGGAACTGGGCATGCAAATCGTCTCCGGACGTTTCCTGCCGGACGACAAACTGCCCGCCGAAGCGTTGTTGTGCGAGGAATATGCCGTCAGCCGGCCGGTATTGCGCGAAGCCACGCGGGTGCTGGTCGCCAAGGGCCTGGTGTATTCCCGTCCACGGGTCGGCACCGTGGTCAAACCGCGCAAGGACTGGCACATGCTGGATCCGGATGTGCTGCACTGGCTGATGCAAAGCAGCCCCCAGAATGAGTTCTTCGACTTGCTCACCAGCGTGCGCAGCATCATCGAACCGGCGGCCGCGGCCCTTGCCGCGCAATTCGCCACCGACGCCGACATCGCGTCCATCGGCGAAGCCTACCAACGCATGGAGGCTGCGCCCACGCCGGAGGCCTTGCTACAACCGGACCTCGACTTCCACAGCCGCATCGCCGATGCGACCCACAACGATCTGCTGGCCAATCTGTGCAACATGCTCTCGGTGGCGATTGCCGAAGCGTTGAAGCATTCCAACCAGCGACCGAACCTGCATGAACTGGCGTTGCCACGGCACAAGGCGATTCTCACCGCGATTGAAAACCGCGATGCCTTGGGCGCCCGGCATGCGACGCTGGTGCAACTGGATGATGCGCGCAGTGCGCTGAATGTGGTTCTGGGCAGCGATCCTTCATAACCACTAAAGAACCCTGTGGGAGCGATGGAAACTCCAGGCATAAAAAAGCCGCAACCCTGAGGTTGCGGCTTTTGTGTTTCTGATCGTGGATCAGTGAGCAAACAGCGAGTTGCCCTTCTGCCCCGCCAGTTTCTCCGGCTTGATCAGGAACCGCGCCAGCGCCGGCAACAGCCACAGTGCGCCGAACATGTTCCACAGCAGCATGAAGGTCAGCATCAGCCCCATGTCGGCCTGGAACTTGATGGCCGAGAAGATCCAGGTGCACACGCCGATGGCCAGGCACAGACCGGTGAACAACACGGCTTTACCGGTGGACTTGAGCGTCTGGTAATACGCCTCTTGCAGCGGTAGCCCGGCACGCAGGAAGCTTTCCAGACGGCTGTAGATGTAGATTCCGTAGTCCACGCCAATCCCCACACCCAACGCCACCACCGGCAGGGTCGCGACCTTCACGCCGATACCCATGAAGGCCATCAGGGCGTTGCCGAGTACCGAGGTCAGCACCAGCGGCAGCACGATGCACAAGGTCGCCGCCCAGGAACGGAAAGTGATCATGCACATGACCGCCACGCAGATGTACACCAGAATCAGGATGGTCAACTCGGACTTCTTGATCACCTCGTTGGTGGCCGCCTCGATCCCGGCGTTACCGGCCGCGAGGATGAACTCCAGGCCGTCCTTGTTGTTTTCCTTGGCGAACTCTTGCACCGCGTGAACCGCGCGATCCAGGGTCTCGGCCTTGTGATCGTTGAGGAACACCAGTACCGGCGCCAGGGAGCAGCTGTTGTTGTACAGGCCATCGGCCCGGGCAATGGAGTTGTTCAGCACATCCGGGTTACGCGACAGGGTTTCCCATTTCAGGTTGCCTTCGTTCATGCCCTTGATCATCTGCTTGGACACGGTCACCAGGGAAATTGCCGACTGCACGCCCTCGGTGTTCTGCATCTTCCACATCAGCTCGTCAATCGGCGCCATCGCTTCATAGCGCGAGCAGCCTTCGGACTTGGTCTTGACCATCACCACCAGTACATCGGAGCTGGTGGAGTAGTTGCTGATGATGAAGTTGTTGTCCTTGTTGTAGCGCGAGTCCGGACGCAGCTCCGGCGCGCCTTGGTCGAGGTCGCCGATTTTCAGGTTCTGGCTGTACCAGAGGCCGCCGCCAAAGGCGATCAACGCCAACAGAATCGAGACCGGAGCGACTTTCGCACTGGCAAAGTTCGACAGCAGGCGCCAGAACGGATGCTCACGGGTCGCGTCTTTCTTGCTGCGATCCACGGCACGCTTGCTGATGCCGACGTAGGAAATCGCCACCGGCAGCAGGATCAGGTTGGTGAACACGATCACCGCCACGCCGATGGATGCGCCGATGGCCAGCTCACGGATCACGCCGATGTCGATGATCAGCAGCGTGATGAAACCCACGGCATCGGCAAGGATCGCGATCATCCCCGGCAGGAACAGTTGACGGAACGTCCGACGCGCCGCGGTCAAGGCGTTGTCCGCTTCACTGGATTGCAGGGCAATGCCGTTGATCTTCTGCACGCCGTGGGAAATACCGATGGCGAAGATCAGGAACGGCACCAGCATCGAGTACGGATCCAGGCCGAAACCGAAGAAGTGCATCAGGCCCAGCTGCCAGATAACCGCCACCAGCGTCGTACTCAACACCGCCACGGTGCTGCGCATGCAGTTGGTGAACCAGTAGAGCAGGATCAGGGTGATGACGAAGGCGACACCGAAGAACATCACCACCATCACCAGGCCATCGATCAGGTCGCCGACCTTCTTGGCGAAGCCGACGATGTGGATCTTGACGTTGGGGTTCTGCGTTTCGAACTTGTTGCGGATCTTGTCTTCAAGCTCGTGGGAGAACTTGCGATAATCCAGCGCCAGCAACTTGCCCTGGTCCTGCGGGTCCGGGTAGGACTCCAGCAGCGGGATATCGACGATGCTCGACTTGAAGTCATTGGCCACCAGCCGCCCGACCTGCCCGGACTTGAGTACGTTGTTGCGCAGCAGGTCGAGACTTTGCTGCGAACCGTTATAGCTCTGCGGGATCACTTCCCCACCGGCGAAGCCCTCCTCCGTCACCTCGGTCCAGCGCACGCTCGGACTCCACAGCGACTTGAGGCCGGAGCGGTCGACACCAGAGATGTAGAACACTTCGTCGTGGATCTGGCGCAGGGTCTCCATGTACTCCTTGGAGAAGATGTCGCCGTCGGTGGCTTCCACGGAGATCCGCACGGTGTTGCCCAGGTTCGCCAGATCGTTGCGATGCTCCATCATCTTTTGAATGAACGGATGCTCGAGCGGGATCATTTTTTCGAAGCTGGTGGACGGCCGGATCAGCGTCGCCTGCCAGAACAGGAAGATACTGACCAGCAGGCAGATCGTGATCACTGCCGGGCGGTTGTTGAAAATCAGGCGTTCAAGAAACGTCGCCTTGTCCTGATGATGAGTGCTCAAGGAAGTCATAGCCCCGCCTTCTTATTATTAACGTAGCTCATTTGCCCAGCTCCGCGCCGTTTGGCGAAGTGGCGCGAACGCCGCCTTGTCCACCCAGAATCAGATTGCCGTTTCCTGCACCGACCACCGAAGAGATGGAAATACGATCCCGGCGGTTGAAGACGCTGAAAGTCTGTCCGTCATCGCTGCTGCTGATCACCGAACCACCGTTGCCAACGATCACGATGGAACCATCGTCGAGCAGCGTGCCGCCGGACAGGCCGAACTCCAGGGCACCGCGTTCAGCCTCGAGCTCGACTTGCTCCCAGGTGCTGCCGAAATCCGTGGAACGGTAAAGATTGCCGCGCAGGCCATAGGCCAACAACGTATTGGGTTGTGCGGTGCCGATCACGCCGAACAACGAACCTTCGTACGGGCCTTCGAGCTTCTCCCAGGTCTGGCCCCAATCGGCGGAGCGGAACATGCTGCCCTGCTCGCCGACGATGAACAGCCCGGCGTCCTTGACGGCGGCAATGGCGTTGAGGTGGTACTGGTCTTCGTTGTCCAGGCGGTCGCTGACGTCTTCCCAGTTCTTTCCACCATCGGTGGTGGCCATCAACGCGCCGTAAGCGCCCACGGCAAAGCCGCTGTTGGCGTCCTGGAACCAGACGTCGAGCAGCGGCGATTCGCGTTTCAGATCTTCGAACTGCTTGGTCCAGGTGACGCCGCCGTCCTCGCTGGCGAGGATCTGCGCGTCATGACCGACGGCCCAGCCATGCTTGTCATCGACAAAGAACACCGAGGTCAACAGTTGCCGGGTCGGTACCTTGGCCTGGGTCCAGGTCGTACCCTGGTCATCGGAATACAGAATATGCCCGCGATCCCCGACCGCCACCAGACGCTTGCCTGCGTGCACGACATCGAGAACCAGGCTTTTGCTGGCCTTGGCCGATTCAACGGAATAAAAAACGTCGGATGCCGGCGCATCAGCCGCCAGCACAGGTGCCGACCACACGGCACAGCCCAACAGCGAGAGCGCTGTAGCCAGCAACGCGAATTTGCGTAAAGCCGGCGGGCGGCAAATACCCACACCCATGACAGGCTCACTCATAGACCTTCCCCCTTTATTATTGTTAGGTCATTCAACCTTTCAGGGCGCCGCAAGGGTGCGTATCGGGATGACCTGTTTCAGAGCATAGTCCTGAAACCCGCAATCCAGAGCCCCTTCGGAAGCTGGCTTATCCTATCGGTGTTTTTCGACGGCTGACAATCGACGGCACGTTATGTTTTGTTAACCGTGGGGGTATGGGGGCTTTCTGAATGATGGGGTATTGGGTGGGGTGATGGTGGTTGGCGGTTTGTCGGAGCGAGCACGCTCGCGAAGGACGTCAACAATAACGCGCCCTGCCTGAATGACCCTGTTACCCAAACGTTTTCGCGAGCAGGCTCGCTCCCACAGGATCCGGGTGAAACCTGTAGGAGAGAGATAACCCAATCAAGCCAGGCTCTTGCTGACCACCTCAAACACATCACTAGACAGTTGCCCCGAAGCCCGAATCCGCTCCAGTTCCCCTTTCATCAACGCCTGGCGAGCACCGTCATACTTGCGCCACCGCGTCAAAGGCGCTAACTGCCGAGAAGCGATCTGCGGATTGAACCCGTTCAGCTCGATCACCAGATCCGCCAAAAAGCGATACCCGGAACCATCCGCCGCATGGAAGTTGATCAGGTTCTGCCCGGCAAACGCACCGATCAGCGCCCGCACCTTGTTCGGATTCTTGATGTTGAACGCCGGATGCTCCATCAACTGACGAACCCGCTCCAGTCCACCCGGCAACACACTACCGGCCTGGACGCTGAACCACTGATCCATGACCAGCGGGTTGTCACTGAAGTGCGCGGCGAAGCTGGCCAGCGCCTTGGCTTTCTGCTCTTCGAACGGCGAGTTGACCAGCACGGCCAGTGCGGTCAAACGCTCGGTCATGTTGTCGCACGCATCGAACTGCTCCAGCGTCGCGGCCAGGACTTCCGGTTTGCCGCTAAGCATCAGGTACGACAGCGCAATGTTCTGCAACGCACGGCGGGCGAAGTGTTCAGCCTCGGCCACATACGGGGTTTGCTTGGACAGGTCGCGGTTGGCCTGATAACGCAGCCACAAGCCTTCGAACAGCGCGTCGGCCAGTTGCTTGCGGGCAAATTCGCGAGCGATGTGAATGGCTTCGACATCCGCCACGTCGCTGATTTCAGTCAGGTACGCTTCGCTTGGCAGCGAGAGCATTTCGGCGACCATCGCTTGATCCAGCGACTCATCGGACAGCACGGTGCGCAAGGCCGAAACCAGACGCTGATCGAGGACCAGCGCTTCGCCTTTTTGTTGCTGGGCGATCAGTTCTTGCAGCACCTGCACCGACAATTGCTGGCCGGCATCCCAGCGATTGAATCCGTCGCTGTCGTGCTGCATCAGGAACATCAGCTGATCGCGGTTGTACGGGAAGCTCAGTTTCACCGGCGCGGAGAAGCCGCGCAGCAACGACGGCAGTGGCTGTTCGGCGATGTCGACGAAGGTGAAGGTCTGTTCGGCTTCGGTCACCGAAATGACCCGAGAAGTACCTTGCGCCGGCGCTTCACCGGCAAGGCGCAGGGCAATTTCGGCGCCCTTGCTGTCCAGCAGGCCCAATTCAACCGGGATCACGAACGGCAGTTTTTCCACCTTGTCCGGGGTTTGCGGGCAGCTCTGGCGGAAAGTCAGGCTGTAGGTTTTCGCCACAGCATCGTAAGACTCGCTGACCGCAAGGCGTGGCGTACCGGCCTGGCTGTACCAGCGCTTGAATTGGCTCAGGTCGACACCATTGGCATCTTCCATGGCCTTGATGAAGTCATCGCAGGTTACGGCCTGGCCATCGTGGCGTTCGAAGTACAGGTCGCTGCCTTTACGGAAGCCTTCGGCGCCAAGCAAGGTGTGGATCATGCCGACCACTTCCGAACCCTTTTCGTACACGGTCAGGGTGTAGAAGTTGGAAATCTCGATGAAGCTGTCCGGACGTACCGCGTGGGCCATGGGGCCGGCATCTTCAGCAAACTGGTGGGTGCGCAGGTAGGCCACGTCCTGGATGCGCTTGACCGTGGCCGAGTTCATGTCGGCGGAGAAATGCGAATCGCGGAATACGGTGAAGCCTTCCTTGAGCGACAGCTGGAACCAGTCGCGGCAGGTCACGCGGTTGCCCGACCAGTTGTGGAAGTATTCGTGGGCCACGATGGCTTCGACCCGCTGGTGCGCGGCGTCGGTGGCGGTTTCGGCCTTCGCCAGCACGGCGCTGGAGTTGAAGATGTTGAGGCCCTTGTTCTCCATCGCACCCATGTTGAAGTCGTTGACCGCGACGATCATGAAGATGTCCAGGTCATACTCGCGACCGTAGACTTCTTCGTCCCAGCGCATGGATTTCTTCAGGCTGTTCATGGCGTGCTGGCATTTGTCGATATTTTCCGGCTCGACATAGATGCGCAGCGCCACGGTGCGCTCGGTCATGGTGGTGAAGGTGTCTTCGACACACCACAAATCACCGGCCACCAGCGCAAACAGGTACGCCGGTTTCTTGAACGGGTCTTCCCAGGTCGCCCAGTGCCGGCCGTCTTCGCCGGGACCGCTGGCGATCGGGTTGCCGTTGGACAGCAGCACCGGATAGCTGTGTTGCTCGGCAACCACGGTTGTCGTGAACGTACTCATCACGTCCGGACGGTCAAGGTAATAAGTGATCTTGCGGAAACCTTCGGCTTCGCACTGGGTGCAGAACATCGTGCCGGACTTGTACAGGCCTTCCAGCGCAGTGTTGGTTTCCGGGTGAATGCGCACGCTGGTGTCGACCGTGAACGTGGTGCTGGTCGGATGCAGCGTCAGATGGTTCTCGGTCAACTGGTAGTCGGCAGGCGTCAGTTCGCGGTCGGCCAGGGTCACCGACAGCAGGTCGAGTTGTTGACCGTCCAGCACCAGCGGCGGCAGGCCCGGGCCACGCTCGGGATTGCGGCGCATCACCAGTTGCGCATGGACCAGGCTGTGGTCCTCGAACAACTCGAAGGTCAGGTGTGTTTCGTCGATCAGGTACTCGGGCGCCTGATAGTCCTTGAGGTAGATCATCTTCGGTTGTTCGGTGCGCATGCTGGAATCCTTACTGATGCACGGCGAGCTGATAGGCCGTGTACTTACGAATGTTGATCACGCCGGTATCGAAAATCAGGTATTGCCCCTTGATCCCCAGCAGCGTGCCTTCGGCAATCGGGTTCTTGTCCAGGTTGAAGCTGACGATCTTGGCCGGGTATTGCTCCACCGGAAAACGGATTTC
The DNA here is from genome assembly GCF_005502415.1 of Pseudomonas sp. G(2018). Classification (NCBI taxonomy): domain Bacteria; kingdom Pseudomonadati; phylum Pseudomonadota; class Gammaproteobacteria; order Pseudomonadales; family Pseudomonadaceae; genus Pseudomonas; species Pseudomonas sp. G(2018). The sequence continues at coordinate 132,246 of NZ_SCOO01000009.1, forward strand.
AAGCGGTTCGACATCGCTGATCGTCTGGATCGCCTGCAGGCCAAATCGTTCCTGCAATCCTTGCAGGCCTTCGGCGCAGCTGTCGAACAAGTGGTCGCGCACTCCGGCCAGATCCACCGAAACCGCATCGCCCTTGAGCAAGGCGCGCCAGTTGGTCTTGTCGGCGACCTGACTGCGGAACAGGTCTTCGACGAAACCGGATTGCTGGCGGGTCGCGACGCGCACGATCGGCAACGCCTGGCTGGCGCCCTGATCGATCCAGCGGGTTGGCAACTGGGTGGCGCGGGTAATCCCCACTTTCACCCCGGACGAATTCGACAGGTAGACAATGTGATCGGTCATGCAGAATGTCTGGCCCCACTCCGGCTCCCGGCAAGTACCGGCGTCGAAATGGCAGCGTTCCGGGCTCATGATGCACACGTCACACTGGGCCAGTTTGGTCATGCACGGGTAGCAGTAGCCCTGGCTGAAACTGGTTTTGGTCTTGCGTCCGCAATGGATGCAATGGATCGCACCCAAGTATTCCAGGCGCACCGTGGTGCCGATCAACGGATTGACCGGAACCTCGACGTCGCCCAGGCGAAATGCGTATTGCACGTTCGGCCCGTCCAGGCGCGCCGACATTTTACTGATTGCACCGCGGCCAATCTCGATCAATGGATGGCATCCGATTTGAACAGGATATTCGGCACTTCGATCGACTTCGACGCACATTCCTGCGGGCCCATGTAGCCAGTGCGCTCTTCCTCGGGCAGGTTCTGGATTTCCCAGGCGATCATCGCTTGCAGCGACAATTCGCGTTGCTCGGTGGTGAGCTTGCCACCGTCGGACCATTTACCGATTTCCACCGCCAGCTTCAGGCTCTGGTAGATGTCCGGGGTGATGTTCTTGATCATTTCGTTAAAAGAGGACATTGGGTCTCCGCGTTCTCTACTTACAAGACTGTTTCAGACGGCCAGTTTACGGCGGTTGTACAAACCGCCCAACAAACCAGTCAAGCATCCGACGAGCAACCCGCTGACATGGGCCGCGTTGGCGATTTCACCGAAGCCGATCATCGAGACCAGCCCCGACAGGCACAGCAGCAACCAGACCAGCATCATCACCAGTACCCCGCGAGGCAGGCGATAAGCGGCGTTCGGCGACAACAGCTGGAAAATCCAGCAGTGCCCGAGCAGGCCGTACAGCACCCCGGACAACCCGCCGAACAGGCTCGGGCCGCTGAAAAGAAATTGGGTGTAATTGGATACAAGGCTGAAGAGCAAGGTCAGGCCGATCAGGTTGACGCTGCCCTGGCGCGACTCGATGCGCCGTCCCAGCTCCCAGTACCACATGCCGTTCATCGCCAGGTGCAGGATGCCGAAGTGGATCAGCATCGGCGTGACCAGTCGCCACCACTGCCCCGCCGCCAGGCTGTCGGCCAAAGGCGTGAAGTGGATGTACTCGCCGACAATGCGGAAATCGAGGAAGGTCAGCCAGTGCATCGTATTCAGGTTGTCGCCCAGCATCGTCAGCGCGCCGACCAGCAGGCTCAACAGCAAGACCAGCGCAGTGGCTTTCGCGTAGCGGAGCTGCTCGACGAAACCCGGACGGCGAACGGTTTGTGCCACTGGAACATCCAGTTGCTGATCGGGATCGCCCTCTGGAAACCGCTCATACAAGGCGCGCACGTCTTCGCTGATGTTGTCCGGCACCCACAACACCTGCTCGCCCGCCTCTTCGCTGACCCGGTGCGGCACCTGCATGCGCTGCAACAATTTGACGAAACCGCTGAGGTCCACCGCCAGCGGCAGACGCAATACCGCCACAGCACTCATTGCGACCTCTCTTTCATTGCAAAACCTCTGGCCGCTCGACATCGACCCAGACAAATTTATGCGGATCGAGCCGTGTTTCCTGATCCAGCCGATAGGCGACCAGCTTGCCGTAGAGCACGGCGCTGTAATCCAGGCACGCCAGGTTCGGGCGGATCGGCGCGGGTTTGCCGCTGCGCCAGTAGTGGCCGACGAACAGCAACGGCTCGTCGATGCCGTAACGCAGCAGGTTGTTCTTTTCACTGGACGACAGCGGCGTTTGCGCCACCGGGTCGGGCAGCGCATCGGGCTGGAACACGATGTCGCCATAGGTCTGCGGGTCGTCCTCCCAGAATTTGGTGCGGAAGAACGATCGGGTCAGGCCATCGCCGCTGGTCATGGTCAGGCCATGGGGCAGGCGCATGTCGGTGCCGCGCAGCAGGCGGTCGAACACGGTGCAGGCGAAACTGCCCGGCATGGCCGACGCCTGCAGGAAGTGTTCATCGACGCACCCATCGGGAAACAGCGCCCGCAGCGGTTCGATCAGGCCGGCGTCCCAACAGGCATGCACCACCCGGAAGCGTCCGGCGTCGACGAACAGCGGCAGCTCATAGAACCATTGCTGGAAGTCATGCCAGTCACCCGGATGATGTTCGAACTGGGTCAGGGTTTCATTCAGCAATCGGGCGTGGCGCGGCGTGTGCTCACGGACGAACTGCTTGCCACTGCCGGGCAGTGCCGGCGTGACCCAGCCCAGGGCGTTGAATTCATGGTTGCCCATGATGCACAACGCCTGACCGGCCTCGACCATGTCGTGGACGATGTGCAGCGCCTCGCGAATCCGCGGGCCGCGGTCGATGATGTCGCCGACGAACACCGCCATGCGCGAAGGATGGCGCCAGACGCCACCTTGTTTGTGATAACCGAGCCGGTCGAGCAAATGCTCAAGGGTCAGAGCGCAACCGTGCACGTCACCGATCAGGTCGTAGCTACGCGCGGGATCGAGCATCAGTCGCCTCCACCACCCAACTTGCTGCCCCAGCCGAGCTTGGTCCGGCAGACTTCATAGTAGTTGTGGTCGAGCGGGTGGATCAGCCGCAACTTCTGGGCTTTCTTGCTGACGGTGATGGTGTCGCCGGGCGCACAGGTAAAGTGGTTCTGCCCGTCACACGAGACTTGCGGGTAAATCTGCATATCCTTGGACACGACGATTTTCAGCTCACTGTTGCCATCGACCACAATCGGTCTGCCCGACAAGGTATGGGGGTACATCGGCACAATTACAATGGCGTCGAGCTTGGGGTGCATGATCGGTCCACCCGCCGACAGCGCATAGGCGGTCGAACCGGTGGGCGTGGCGACGATCAGGCCGTCGGCCTTCTGGCTGCAGACGAACTGGCCGTCAATGTACAGCTCGAACTCGATCATCCGCGTCGATTTGCCGGGGTGCAGCACCACGTCGTTCAGCGCATCGCCCTGGCCGATGGCCTCGGCATGGCGACGGACTTCGGCCTGCAGCAGGAAGCGGTTTTCCACCAGGTAGTGGCCGTCGAGTACCTCGGCGACCTTGACTTCCAGCTCATCGGGACGGATATCGGTCAGGAAACCCAGGCTGCCCCGGTTAATCCCCAGCACCGGGATATTGTGTTTGGCCAGCGCCCGGGCGGCGCCGAGCAGGCTGCCGTCACCGCCGACCACAATCACCATGTCACACACTTCGCCGAGCATCTTGCGCGACGAGGTTTGCAGACCGTGCCCCGGCAGGACTTCGGCGATGGTGTCTTCGAGGATCACGTGCAGGTGACGATCGAGCAGAAACCGTTTCAGTCGGCGGACGGTATCGAGTACCTGCGAACTGCCGAGACGTCCGATGATGCCAATATTACGAAATTGCTCCATGGGGTCCCTAAGCTCTGCGACGGCGAAAAGCACGATTATGGGCGAAAGCTCGGGATAGACAAAATCCTTTCAGCGACAAGGGTGTACTCCTGTTTGAGGCTATGCTCGCAAGATGATCCTATTTCCAGATTTGTTGCAGTTACCCCACCGGTTGCACCACCCCGAAGTGCGCGACCTGGCGTGGGTCATCCTGGCGCCGCCGATGCTCGCCGACACGCCGTGGCCGCAGCGTCATCCGCTGGCCGGCAGCGACTGGGTACAGGCGCCGGATCGCCTGGAACACTGGCTGCGTCGACTGGACCAGGACAGCTACGGTTTGCTGCACTGGTTGTCCCAGGCCCGCACCCGGCGCCTGGGCCTGTACTACGAGCGTCTCTGGCAATTTGCCGTCGAACATGCACCAGGTATCGAACTGATTGCCGCCAACATGCCGATCCGCCGTGAAGGCCACACCCTGGGCGAGCTGGACATGCTGCTGCGCGATCGCGACGGCGTGCATCACCTGGAACTAGCGATCAAGCTCTATCTTGGCCCGCAGAATGGGGATGGACGCGACACCGCTCAGTGGCTCGGACCCGGATGCCACGATCGACTGGATCGCAAACTGACGCACCTGAGCCAGCATCAGCTACCGATTTCCGCCCGGCCGGAGAGCCGCGAAGTCCTGGCGGCGCTGGATATCCGGCAATTCAGCGCACATTTGTGGCTGGGCGGCTACTTGCTGTATCCATGGCCGGGCCCAGCGGTGCCTCCGGGCGGTGCACACCCACAGCATTTGCGCGGTCGCTGGCTGCATCAGAAGGATTGGCCCGAATTTATCGGGCAAAGCCCAACCGGTCGCTGGCAACCCCTGCCCCGCCATGCCTGGCTGGCGCCGGCGCATTACCCTGCCGAACAGACCTGGAGTAACGGGCAATTGCAGGCGTGGTTGAGTGAGTTGTCGCCCGTAGCACCGGCGCAGTTGTTGGTGCGGTTGACGGAAAATGCCAATGGCGACTGGGAAGAAGCCGAGCGGTTGTTTCTGGTGGCGGATCTTTGGCCTAACGTGCCGGGCCAGGGTTGATTTTTATGTAGTGATTGGTCTGGCCTCATCGCGGGCAAGCCCGCTCCCACAAGGATTAGTGTGATCCTGTGGGAGCGGGCTTGCCCGCGATGAGGCCGATTCGGTCTAGTGGGATAACCGCAAAGCCAAAGCCGCCAACGTCGCCAACAACACCGGCACCGTCAACACAATCCCGACCTTGAAGTAATACCCCCAGCCGATCCGGATACTCTTGCGCTCCAGCACATGCAACCACAACAGCGTCGCCAGGCTGCCGATCGGGGTGATTTTCGGTCCCAGGTCGCTACCGATGACGTTGGCGTAGATCATTGCCTCCTTCACCATCCCCGTCGCCTGACTGGCATCGATGGATAACAGGCCGATCAGCACCGTCGGCAAATTGTTCATGATCGAAGACAACAGCGCCGTCAGCACGCCGGTGCCCATGGCTGCGCCCCACACTCCGTATTCGGCGAAACCGTTCAGCCACCCCGCCAGGAACCCGGTGAGCCCGGCGTTACGCAGGCCGTAGACCACCAGGTACATGCCCAACGAGAAAATCACGATCTGCCACGGCGCTTCCTTCATCACTTTGCGCGTGGAGATCTTGTGGCCGCGGGCAGCGATGGCCAGCAACAGTGCGGCACACACTGCCGAAATCGCGCTGATCGGAATGCCCAGCGGCTCCAGCGCAAAACAGCCGAGCAACAGGATGGCCAGCACCGCCCATCCGGCATAAAACGTGGCTTTGTCGTGGATGGCGGACGCGGGATGCTCCAGTTGCTCAGGGTCATAATCCCGTGGAATGTCACGACGAAAAAACCACATCAGCATGGCAAGCGTCGCGGCAACGCTCACCAGGTTGACCGGGATCATCACCGCCGCGTAGCGATTGAAACCGATGTCGAAGAAGTCCGCGGAAACGATGTTCACCAGGTTCGACACCACCAGCGGCAGGCTCGCGGTATCGGCGATGAAACCGGCGCCCATGACAAACGCCAGGGTCGCCGCCGGGGAAAAACGCAACGCCAGGAGCATGGAGATCACGATGGGCGTGAGAATCAGCGCCGCGCCATCGTTGGCGAACAACGCCGAGACCAGCGCCCCGAGCAGCACCATGTAAGCGAACAACTTGCGCCCGTTGCCTCGCCCCCAGCGGGCCACATGCAGCGCTGCCCAGGCAAACAACCCGGCCTCGTCCAGCAACAGGCTGATAATGATCAGCGCGATAAAGGTGCCGGTGGCATTCCAGATGATCTGCCACACCACCGGGATGTCACCCAGGTGCACCACGCCGAAAATCAGCGCCAGCACCGCGCCGAACACCGCACTCCAGCCAACGCCGAGGCCTTTGGGTTGCCAGATCACCAAGGTAATGGTCAACAGGAAAATCAGTGACGCGACAAGCATTCAAGGCAGCCTTGGAACAAATGAGTAAACAGGATGACAGGCCACCCAACCGCCGTCACCTTCCGAAAAAAACAGAGCCTTAACTTGCTCGCGAAGACGGAGTGTCAGGCAAATCAACGTTGACTGACACGACGCCATCGCGAGCAATCGAGCATCGACCGGCTGCTCCTACACGGGGTTGTCAGGCTTTCTTGTGCTGTTCGACCCATTTCGCATAAGAGTCGATGAATTTTTGCAGAAACGGCCGGACCGACTCGGACGGATGGCCCGCCTCGTCGAACGCCGAGTCGGCGCCACCCAGATAAGATTCAGGTTGCTGCATCATCGGTACATTGAGAAACACCATGGACTGGCGCAAGTGATGGTTCGCCCCAAATCCGCCAATCGCACCCGGCGAAGCACTGAATACCGCACCCGGTTTGCCGCTCCAGGCACTCTTGCCGTAAGGGCGTGAACCCACGTCAATGGCGTTCTTCATTGGGGCTGGCACCGAGCGGTTGTATTCCGGGGTGACGAACAGCACTGCGTCGGATGAACTCACTTGTTGTCGGAAAGTGCTGTAGGCTGCCGGCGGTGAATCGCCGTCAATGTCCTCGTTGTAGAGCGGCAGATCGCCGATCTCGACAATATTCAGCTTCAGGTTGGCCGGCGCCAGTTCCGCCAGCGCGAGGGCAACCTTGCGGTTGATCGATGCTTTGCGCAGGCTGCCGACCACTACGGCGACGGTATAGACATTACTCATGGAAGACTCTCGATAGTCCGTGGGAGGAGCCAGTAGTTATAGATGATCAGGCGGCGGTTCAACCAGTGAACACAGGTATATCCACGTCCTGATTATTTTTTTTACGCAGGAAAACTTACCGTGCTCGGTGGCGGTCTACACAGCCGCAAATCAAGCGTTTTATCTCCAGAGGTTCTAAGCAGATGGCAGCAGTACTCGTCGGTCAGTTCCATGCAAGAGACGCGGAAGGCCGCATTTATTCCGTGCATGAGTTCCAGGACTCCACACCGTCGGCAGACGGCGCGCCTGTCACCACGTACAAACTGGCAATTGGCGATCGCGTCAACAAACTCGATGACAACGAGTTTCAGTTGGTGCAAACGGGCGTAACCCTGACCCGCGAACCGGAATCGATTGTCGCTTCATAACTTGGCGTTATGAGCAGAAGTCATATGCTTGGACTTGGGTTAGGATTCAGTCACTGACTCCTTCACCTGCTGAACATGGACTTCACGCATGCGTTTACGCCATATCGAAGTGATCCAGGCACTCCTGCAGACCGGTCACCTGGGCACCGCCGCCGAATGGCTGCAATTGCCGGTGACCGAGGTCGAGCGCATTTTGCGCGAGGCCGAGGATCAGTTGGGTTTCATGCTGTTCTCCAGCGTACGCGGGCGTTTGCAGGCCACCCGTGAAGCGCGGGAGCTGCAGGTGGAAATCGCCCACGTCTACGATGCGCTCGAACCCGTGCAGCGCCTGGCCAACAGCCTGCGGCAATACCTGGCCCCGCCGCTGCGCATCATCTGCACCCCGCCCCTGGCCCAGCAATTGTTGCCGCAGAGCATCGCGGCCCTGCGTCGACGCTTGCCCGACGCGCCCTGCACCCTCCTGAGCCAACCCACCCGCGACATCGTCAGAAGCCTGTTGCTGCGTGAAAGCGATCTGGGCCTGAGCCTGCATGATCCCGATCGCGCCGAGATTCATTGCCAGGCGATCGCCCAAGGCAAGCTGCAACTGCTCGCCCCCCACGGCTGGTTGCAACCGAAACAGAAGTACATTTCAGTGCAGGATCTGGCCGGGCAAGCAATGGTCGGTCTCGAAGGCCATGATCCACTCAGCCCGGCCCTGGAGCACAAGCTGCACGCCTTGCACCCGGCGCCGGTGATTCAGACCCGGGTCCAGACGCATCAGATGATGCGCAGCATGGTCGAGGCCGGAGAAGGTCTGGCGATCGTCGACCCCTTCACGGCCCTCGGCGCCAAATCCACCGGGCTCGACGCCTGTCCACTGGCACCCGCGGTGCCGGTCAGTGTCTACGCCCTGACGCTGAAAAACGGCGAACCCTCGCCGGCCGTTCAGGCTCTGTTGGACATCATCACGGAACAAGCCGCGGCGATGCTGGGGAGCTGATCGGGTTTTCCAGCGGGTTATCGAACATTCGATACCAGAACAGCGCCACCTCGGCGGTATTGGGGTCGATGCCCCGATAGCGCAAATGATCGATGCCGCCGATCACATAGCCGCAACGTTCATACAAGCGGCACGCGCCGAGGTTATTGTTCTGGGTTTCCAGCATGATGCCCGGCAGTTTCTTCTTGCGACTCCAGAACTGCGCCACGTCCAGCAATGCCTTGGCCACGCCGTGGCGTCGCGCCGGAGCATGCACCGCCAGTTCGTCGATATGGGCGAAACCATTCCAATTGGTACTGATCACCAAATGCCCCACCGGCTCGTCATCCAGGAAGGCCATGAAGATTGCACTGTCGGCGGCGTCACGAAAACTGCTGAATTCTTCAGGATCGATGCCATAGCATTTGCGATAAGGCGTAATCGGTGTGACCGACCATTCTTCCACCGACCGGCCTATTTCCGGTGCACCGTAGGCAGCCACTTCAAAACTGAAATCACTGCCCCAGATGTAGGCGGCAAAGCCGTCGTCGGCGACGCGCACCGACAACCCCGGGTGATTTGGATTCATGACAGGTTGCATACTCGGAAAGGTCCTCATTCCTTGATGCAATCGACGGTGTAGTGCCGTCCATTGCCCTCATCTTCGTGTTGCAAGCCGTGCACATCGGCGACGAACCCCGGAAAACTGCTGTCGAACGTGCGGGCAAACGCCAGGTAGTCGATGATCGAACGGGTCGACTCGGTAAAGCGCTCACCGGGCATGATCAACGGAATGCCCGGCGGGTACGGCACCAGCATCACGGCGGCGATGCGCCCATCCAGAGCATCGATCGACACCGCCTCGACTTCGCCACGCACCAATTGATCATAGGCATCAGCCGGCTTCATCGCGACTTCCGGCAGCACCGTGTACATGCGTTTGAGATGTTTGGCCGTGGCATTGCTGCGATAGCAGGTGTGCAACTGGTCGCACAGGTCGCGAAGGCCCATGCCCTGATAGCGCGCGACATTTTGTTGCGCCACGCACGGCAGGCAGGTCGCCAAACTGACATTGGCGTCGTAACTGCGCTTGAACTCCAGCAGTTCGGTGAGCAGCGTGCTCCATTTGCCCTTGGTGATGCCCATGGAGAACAGCACCAGAAACGAATACAACCCGGTCTTTTCCACTACAAGCCCGCGCTCCCAGAGGAACTTGCTGACGACCGCCGCCGGAATCCCGCGCTCGCTCAGTGCACCGCCCGCGGTCAGGCCCGGCATCACCAGCGTGACCTTGATCGGGTCGAGCAATACGTAATCGTCGGTCACGTCGCCAAAGCCGTGCCAGTCAGCCGTCGGTTGCAGCAGCCAGTCCTCGGTCGCAATCTGGTCGATGCCCTCTACCGAAGGCGGCTGCCAGATGGAAAACCACCAGTCGTCCGCTGCGATGTGCTGTCGCAAATTGGCCAGCGCCCGGCGAAAGCTCAGGGCTTCGTCGAACATTTCCTGCAACAGCGAACGCCCGGCCCCACCCTCCATCATCGCCGAGGCGACATCCAGCGAAGCGATGATCCCGTATTGCGGCGACGTTGAGATGTGCATCATGAACGCTTCGTTGAAGCGATCACGGTCAAGCTGCCGGGCACCGCCGTCCTGTACGTGAATCATCGACGCTTGACTGAACGCCGCCAGCAGCTTGTGAGTGGAATGGGTGGTGAACACCAGCGGACCATCATGGCTGCGGGAGGTGCCCATGCCGTAACGTCCGGCGAAAAACTCGTGGAAGGCCGCATAGGCATACCAGGCCTCGTCGAAGTGCAGCACCTCGACACTGTTGCCCAATTGCTGCTTGATCAGTTCGGCGTTGTAGCAGAGGCCGTCGTAGGTCGAATTGGTCACCACCGCCAGTTTGACCTTGGGCGCCCGGCCCTTGGTCAGCGGGCTGGCGTCAATCTTGGCCCGAATCGATTGCGGGCTGAACTCGCTCAACGGAATCGGGCCGATGATCCCCAGCTCATTGCGCTCCGGGCACAGGTACAAAGGGATGGCGCCGGTCATGATGATCGAGTGCAGCACTGATTTGTGGCAGTTGCGGTCCACCAACACCAGATCATCGCGGGCCACCATGGAGTGCCAGACGATCTTGTTGGCGGTCGAGGTGCCGTTGATCACGAAGAAGGTGTGATCGGCGCCGAAGTTGCGCGCCGCCCGGGCCTCGGCTTCTGCCAGCGGCCCGGTGTGATCCAGCAGCGAACCGAGCTCGGGCACCGAGACCGACAAATCCGAACGCAGGGTGTTTTCACCGAAGAACTGATGAAACGCCTGCCCCACCGGACTCTTGTGATACGCCACGCCCCCGCCGTGACCGGGGGTGTGCCAGGAATAATTGGAATCGGCGGTGTGCTGCACCAGCGCCTTGAAGAACGGCGGCAGCAGCCCATCCAGATACTTGCGCGCCGCCCGCGCCACCTGCCGCGCGAGAAATGGCACGGTGTCTTCGAACAGATAGAGAATCCCGCGCAGTTGATTGAGCTCGGCCATGGCGTCGGCGGGTGCGTTTTCCAGGGTCACTTGCTCGCCCAGGGCGAAGATCGGCAAGTCGGGCGCACGCACTCGCGCCAGTCCGATCAATTCAGCCATATTTTGTAATAAATGCGAGTGGGCGCTGGCGTCTTCCGCCGCGATCAACATGCACGAGAGGCCGTGATGCGTCGAAGCAACCAGGCGCCCTTCGGCGTAATCCATCGCCGAGACGATACTGAAACCTTCCTGCTCCAGCTCCCGGGCGATGCCCCGCACACGATCGCCTGCGACGGTATCGGCCTTGATGTCGCGATGGACGATCAGCACCGGGAATTTCAGATCTTTATACATGAGGCTCAGTGTCCTGAGGCGGCAGGCCAGAGCCTGCCAATCACCTCAGGGTAGAGGGTTGAAGCGGATGTGGCGAGTGCGATGCCCCAAAATGGGTCAACGTTTTATCACGATCGATAAACTTACGCCTGCGCTTCAGCCTCGGCCAATTGCAACCACAACGCCGGCCCACCCGCTGATTTGCTGATGATCTCCAGACGCGCCGCGTGCCGGGCCAGGTCGTCTTCACTGGCGTGAATGATACGGGTCCGTTTGCGGTCGGCCGGCAGTCGACGAATTTCAGTGGCCGAGTTGTCCGCGCCCTCACCGGAACCGTTGCCATCGGACGCATTACCGGCCAGGGACAGGCTGGTCTGGCCGCCGGTCATGGTCAGGTAAACGTCGGCAAGAATCTCGGAGTCGAGCAAGGCGCCGTGCAGTTCACGACCGGAGTTGTCGACGCCATAGCGTTTGCACAGGGCGTCGAGGCTGTTGCGCTGCCCCGGGTGACGCTCCCGGGCCATCATCAGGGTGTCGAGGATCGAGCAGTGTTGCGTGATGTCCGCACGGTCGTGCTGACCCATCAAGGCAAATTCGTTGTTGATGAAGCCAACGTCGAACGCCGCGTTGTGGATGATCAGCTGTGCGCCTTTGATGAACTCGAAGAATTCTTCAGCCACCTCGGCAAAACGCGGTTTGCCCACCAGAAACTCGTTGGTGATGCCGTGGACGCCGATGGCGCCTTCATCACTTTCGCGGTCCGGTTGCAGGTAAACGTGAAAATGCCGGCCCGTCAGGCGCCGACCGATCAACTCGACACAACCGATTTCGATAATCCGGTGGCCGTCGGTCACCGGCATGCCGGTGGTTTCGGTATCGAGTACAACGGATCTGGTGGCCATCAGTGCTCAGCTCTCAACGGGTCATTCTTGCAAAAGCGGCGATGTTAACACGCTCGCCGGGGTCTTTCAGATAGACCGTGTGCACCCATTCGCGAGCAGGCTCGCGAAGGCCGCGACTCGGTCGTTCAGGCCTGCTTGAACCCGCGCACTTCATCCACGCCCCGGTTGGCCAGTTGGTCGGCGCGCTCGTTGCCGTGGTGGCCGATGTGCCCGCGCACCCATTTCCAGGTGACGTTGTGGCGGTTGACCTGCTCGTCGAGCATCTTCCACAGGTCGGCGTTTTTCACCGGTTCTTTCGCGGCGGTTTTCCAGCCGCGCTTTTTCCAGTTGGCCATCCACTCGTTGATGCCTTTCATCACATACTGGGAGTCGGTCACCAGCAGTACGTCGCAGGGACGCTTGAGTTCTTCCAGGCCGCGGATCGCGCCCATCAGCTCCATGCGGTTGTTGGTGGTGTTGGCTTCGCCGCCCCAGAGTTCCTTTTCAACGCCCTTGCACACCAGCAACGCACCCCAGCCGCCAGGACCGGGGTTGCCTTTGCAGGCGCCATCGGTGAACAGTTCTACGCTATCGCTCATGCCAATCTATCCAGAAAATGCGGTGGCTCGCCGATTGGTGATCGACAACGCCCGAGACCGGGGGCAACCCCGGCCGGAAAAATAAAGTAGGTATTACGGTTCGATGCGGCGGCGGTTGACCTTGGCCATCGGCAATGGAATCAGCTTGCCCATCGGTTCGCGGCGTTCCTGACGGACCGGCCGCAGGCCCACCACGATCTTGCGCGCCACCAATAAATAGAAGCCGCCACCGGACAATTGCCAATCACCGGCCTTGCGCTCCCAACCGGCCAGACGGGTCTGCCAGGCGGGCGAAGCAAGCGGCGGACGATAGCACCCGAAGCGGCGTTTCTCCAGCGCGAAGCCCAGCAGATTCAGCCAGTCGGCCACCCGCGACGGAGAAATGCAGCGCGCCTTGCGCAAGGCATCGTGAGCAAACACATGACGCAGGCCCCAGCTGCTCCAGGGGTTGATCCCGATGATGACCAGATGACCGCCGGGCCGCACGCTGCTCGCCGCTTCCCGCAGCAAACCATGGGGCGACAGGCAGAAATCCAGCCCGTGCTGCAACACCACCACATCGGCGGCATGCTCGCTCAACGGCCAGGCTTGTTCCTCGCAGACTATTTCGACCCCCGGCAACGGCGCCCCCAGGCGCACATTGCGCTGCACCTGTGGCGCCGACGGTGGCGTCTGGGCCGAGGGACCGTAATGCACCAGGTAACCGCCGAAAAAACGGCCAAGCTCTTCTTCGAGCATGCGCCGTTCTTCATCCAGTAAAAACTGCCCGAGTGGACCGGAGAGCCACTCACGGGCGGCGCTGATCAATGCCAGCCAGTCAGGATCGGCTTGAGCGAACGCTTTATCGGTCATTGCATTCTCCAACGCGCCAGGAAGTTCTAAGATGCGCCATTGTTTTCCGCTTGGCGAATCCGACGATGATACAGATCAGTGCCCTGCCCGCCTTTACCGACAACTACATCTGGTTGTTACAAGACCCCAGCACCCGGCGCTGCGCGGTGGTCGACCCGGGCGATGCCGCGCCGGTTCAGGCCTGGCTCACAGCTAATCCGGGCTGGGTGTTGAGCGATATTTTGATCACTCACCATCATCATGACCATGTCGGCGGCGTCGATCAGCTGAAGAAAGCGACGGACGCCAACGTCTACGGCCCGGCCAGCGAACGCATCCCGGGGGGGGACATCGCGCTCAAGGATAACGATCGCGTCAATGTGCTGGGCCATGACTTCGAGATCATTGCCGTCCCCGGTCATACCCTGGGGCACATTGCCTATTATCACCCCGGCCTGCTGTTCTGTGGCGATACCCTTTTCGCGGCGGGTTGCGGACGCCTGTTCGAAGGCACGCCTCAACAAATGTACACCTCGCTGTCGCGCCTTGCCGCGCTTCCCGAAGACACCAAGGTGTACTGCACCCATGAATACACCCTGAGCAATCTGCGCTTCGCCGCGGCCGTCGAACCGGGCAATCCGGACACCCTCGAACGCCTGGACACTGTCACCCGTCAACGGGAAGCGGGGATCATCACGCTGCCATCCACGATAGCCCTGGAAAAGCGCACAAATCCTTTTTTACGTGCAGGCGAAACATCCGTTAAAGAAAAAGCGGACGAACGGACCGGCACCGATAACTCTGCGCCCGATATGGTTTTTGCGACACTGAGGGCTTGGAAAGACACGTTCTAAACAGCTTGCACGATGGTACGAAAACCATGAATGGTTGACCGTTAGGGGTGCGCTTTCTAGAATCGCCCGACATTTTTGCCCGGAACTTACTTCCAGCCAATGTCGTCATCTATTCGCAAAGCCATCAATTCGGACGCTTTGACCCGTCTGGCGCAAGCCATAGCGGTGGCTGTGTCCGCGACATTGGCGGGCTGTTCCAGCCATGCGCCGCAGACCGATGCGACGCATGCTCCGAATATTGCCGCGCGTGCCAAGCAGAAGCCCATCTGGATCAGCGAAAAACCGAGCCCGCAAATCCCGCAGGATGTCTGGGAGCGCATGCGCCAGGGCTTCCAGCTGCAGGACGGTCTGGGCGTCAACCCGCGCATCGAGCAACAGCGCCTGTGGTTCGCCAGCAATCCATCGTTCCTCGAAAACGCCGGCGAACGCGGCAGTCTCTACATTCATTACATCGTCGAACGTCTTGAAGAACGCAACATGCCGCTGGAACTGGCATTGCTGCCAGTGATTGAAAGCGCCTACAACCCGATGGCCTATTCCCGGGCGAATGCGGTTGGCTTGTGGCAATTCATTCCATCCACCGGACGTTACTTCAACCTGCGTCAGACCCGCTTCTATGATGGCCGTCGCGACATCACCGCTTCGACCACCGCCGCAATGGATTACCTGACCCGTCTGCACGACATGTTCAACGGCGACTGGCTGTTGGCCCTGGCCGCTTACAACGCCGGTGAAGGCACGGTCAGCCGGGCCATCGAGCGCAACGAAAAGCTCGGCCTGCCAACCGACTACTGGAACCTGCCGCTGCCCGCCGAAACCCAGGCCTATGTGCCGAAGCTGCTGGCATTGTCGCAAGTGGTACTGGCGCCTGACGCCTACGGTGTGAACCTCAACCCGATCGCCAACGAACCGTATTTCCAGGTCGTCGAAATCAACCAGCGCATGGACCTGTCCAAGGTCGCGGCGGTGGCCAACATCGACGAAGACGAACTGTTCCAGCTCAACCCGGCCTTCAAGCAACGCACCACCATCGACGGCCCCCAGCATTTGCTGGTGCCAACGTCCAAGGCACAACTGCTGACCACCAGCCTGCAGACCATGCGTCCTGAAGAGTTGATCAGCAAAAAGCAACTCAAGCCGGTCTTCGACGGCGCGGACGAGACCCAGGTGGCCGTTGCCAAACGCAACTACCGGGTCAAGCGCGGCGACAACCTGGGCTCCATCGCCAAGGCCAACAATGTCGACGTCAAGGACCTGCAGCGCTGGAACAAGCTGAGTGGCAAGAACCTCAAACCCGGCCAGACACTGGTTATGCAGGACACCAGCAAACGCGGTTCGGGACGCATCAACACCGTGGTGGCGGCCAACGCCAAAACCAAGGGCGATTCCAAAAAGCCACAGACCCAATACAAGGTCAAACAAGGCGACTCGCTGTACATCGTGGCCAAGCGCTTCAACGTTGAAATGCAGCACCTCAAGCGCTGGAACCCGAAGATGGGCCAGGCGCTGAAGCCGGGGCAGATGCTGACGGTTTCCAATCCGCACTAAAAAAACAAGCCCCTGATTATCAGGGGCTTTTTTTGCCTGCGACTCAAGAGCCTTTTTGGCTTTTGTGGCGAAGGCGCAGAACGGCTTCGCCCACAATTAACCCCGCATTAACCCCCCGTCTTTTTCCTGTTCATACAAGCTGTTACTGTACGGGCCACAAAGCCCAAGCCGCCTGGATCGGATTCACTACTTGAAGCGTCCCCTCCTCTCGCTCCTGATCAGCCTGGCCTTGAGCTCCACCGCAAGCGCGACGATCAGCGAAAGTCATGGTTATGCGCAGTTCGGCACGCTCAAGTACCCGGCCAGATTCACCCACTTCGACTGGGTCAACCCGCAAGCGCCCAAGGGCGGTACGTTGCGGGTGATGGCGTTTGGCACGTTCGATACGCTCAACCCTTATACCTTCAAGGGCACCAGCCCGGTTGCCACGCCGAATTTCCTGCAATATGGCATCAACGAGTTCAACGAGCCGCTGATGGTCGGTACCGGCCAGTACGCCCCCTCCGGGGACGAGCCGACCTCCAGTTATGGCCTGATCGCCCAATCGGTGGAGTACAGCGAGGACCGCAGCTGGGTGGTGTTCAATCTGCGCCCCGAAGCACGCTTTCACGATGGCGCGCCGATCACCGCCTACGACGTGGCGTTCTCCTACCGCCTGCTGCTCAAGGAAGGTCATCCGCAATACCGCACCAACCTGCAGGAAGTGTTGCGGGTCGATATCCTCAATCCCCGGCGCATTCGTTTCGTCTTCAAGCGTGCCGGCAATCCCTTGCTGATCCTGCGCCTGGGTGAGTTGCCGGTGCTGCCGCAGCATTATTGGAAAGATCGCGACTTCAAGGCCACCACCTTCGAGCCGCCGCTGGGCAGCGGGCCGTACCGCATTACTTCGGTCACACCGGGGCGGCAGATCGTGTTCGAACGGGTCAAGGACTATTGGGGCAAAGACCTCCCGGTCAATCGCGGCAAGTACAATGTCGATCGCATGCAAGTCGAGTTCTACCGCGACAGCGACGTGGCGTTCGAAGCGTTCAAGGCCGGTGAGTTCGACATCTATATCGAGCATCAGGCGAAGAATTGGGCCACCGGCTACAACTTTCCGGCGATACGTCGCGGCGATGTGATCAAGGCGCAGATCCCGCACCAAATCCCAACCCAGACTCAGGGGCTGTTCATGAACGGCCGGCGCCCCACCCTGTCCGAAACCAAAGTCCGTGAGGCGCTGGGGCTGATGTTCGACTTCGAGTGGACTAACCGCACGCTGTTCAGCGGTGCCTACAATCGCGCCATGAGCTACTACCCCAACAGTGAATTTTCTGCCACGGGTCTGCCGGTCGGGCATGAATGGCTGTTGCTCAAGCCCTGGCGCGAGCAGTTGCCCGCCAGATTGTTCAGCGAACCGTTCAGCCTGCCGCAGACCCAGGGCCGCGGCATTCCCCGAGACACCATGCGCCAGGCACTGAGCCTGCTCGCCGAGGCGGGCTGGAAGCTAAACGGCCAGCGGCTGCAGAACGCCGCAGGGCAGCCGTTGCGCCTGGAAATACTGCTGGTCAATCCGAACCTGGAACGCATCCTTCAGCCCTACGTCGAGAATCTCGCGAGCATCGGCATCGACGCACGGCTGCGCACGGTCGATCGCGCCCAGTACAAACAGCGCCTGGACCAGTTCGATTTCGACATGATCCTGATGACCCTCAACCAGACCCTCAGCCCCGGTCTGGAACAGTGGCAGTACTTCCATTCCAGTCAGGTCGGGGTCAAGGGCAGCAAGAACTACGCCGGCATCGCCAACCCGGTGGTCGATCATCTGCTCGATCAATTGCTCGCGGCCAAGACCCGCGATGAGCAAGTCGCCGCCGGCAAGGCACTCGACCGGGTGCTGCTGTGGCAGCACTACATCATTCCCAACTGGTACCTCAATTATCACCGCCTGGCTTACCGCAACCGGCTCGCCTTCGTCACCACGCCGCCCTATGCCCTGGACCTGAGTGCGTGGTGGCTGAAATCTTCGGAGAAAGATCGATGAAACCCATCAGCGCCCTGCTGTTGCAGGCCAGCGCCCTGTTGTTCGCAGGGTGGGCCTGTGCCGCCCCGCAACATGCCCTGACCCTGTACAACGAGCCGCCAAAATACCCGGCCGACTTCAAACACTTCGAGTACGTCAACCCGGACGCGCCCAAGGGCGGCATCTTCCGCCAGGCCGGTTTCGGTGGTTTCGACAGCCTCAACCCCTTCATCAGCAAAGGGGTATCGGCCAACGATATCGATCTGATCTACGACACCCTGGCCAGGCAGAGCCTGGATGAACCCTTTACCGAATATGGCCTGATTGCCGGCAAGATCGAAAAAGCCCCGAACAACGACTGGGTGCGCTTCTACCTGCGGCCCGAAGCCCGCTTCAATGACGGCCATCCGGTGCGGGCCGAGGATGTCGTGTTCAGCTTCCAGACCCTGATCAAGGATGGCGCACCGATGTACCGCGGCTACTACAACGACGTCGAAGACGTGGTTGCCGAAGATCCGCTGACCGTGCTGTTCAAGTTCAAGCACAGCAATAACCGCGAGCTGCCGTTGATCCTCGGCCAATTGCCGGTGCTACCCAAACACTGGTGGGCCACTCGCGATTTCAACAAGGGCAACCTGGAGATTCCGCTGGGCAGCGGCCCGTACAAGGTCACCGAGGTCAAGGCCGGACGTTCGGTACGCTACGAGCGGGTCAAGGACTATTGGGGCAAGGACCTGCCGATCAACCGCGGCTTCTACAACTTCGATGTCATGACCACCGACTACTACCGCGACAATACCGTCGCGCTGGAAGGCCTCAAGGCCGGGCAATTCGATTACTGGCTGGAGATGACCGCGAAGAACTGGGCCAACGCCTACAACATCCCGGCCGTCACCGAAGGCCGCCTGATCAAGGAACAGATCCCCAACGGCAACCCCACCGGCATGCAAGGCTTTGTCTTCAACCTGCGCCGTCCGGTGTTCCACGACGTGCGCGCACGCCAGGCCCTGACCTTGTTGCTGGACTTCGAATGGACCAACAAGCAGTTGTTCAACGGCGCCTACGCGCGCACCCGCAGTTACTTCGAGAATTCGGAAATGGCCGCCACCGGCCTGCCGGATGCCGATCAGCTGGCGATCCTCGACCCGTTTCGCAGCAAACTGCCGCCACAGGTGTTCTGCGAAACCTTTGAGAACCCGACCACCGATGGCAGCGGCATGATCCGCACCCAGCAACGCCAGGCCTATCAACTGCTGCAAGAGGCCGGCTGGCGCATCGTCGATGACAAGATGGTCGACGCCACCGGCAAACCGGTGAGTATCGAATTTTTGCTGGCCCAGACCGAATTCGAACGCATACTGCTGCCGTTCAAGCGCAACCTGAGCGACCTGGGCATCGAGCTGGTGATCCGCCGGGTCGACGTCTCGCAATACGTCAACCGCGTGCGCTCGCGGGACTTCGACATGATCGTCGGCAGCTTCCCGCAGTCCAACTCGCCGGGCAACGAACAGCGCGAATTCTGGATGACCGCGGCCGCCGACAAGCCCGGCAGCCGGAACTCCATGGGCCTCAAGGACCCGGTGGTGGACCAGTTGGTCGAGCAACTGATCAATGCCGATTCGCGCAAAAGCCTGGTGGCTCATGCACGCGCACTGGACCGGGTGCTGCAATGGGGCTATTACGTGATTCCCAACTGGCACATCAAGACCTGGCGTGTGGCTTACTGGAACCACATCGGTCACCCGAAGGTCTCCCCAAAATATGACATCGGCACCGCCACCTGGTGGGTCAAGCCCGATGCCAAACCGGCCATAGAGATCGAAACCAAATTGCAAGCCGACCCTGCGGGCACGGAGTAATCAGATGCTGGCGTATATTTTTCGGCGACTGTTGCTGATCATCCCGACCTTGTTCGGTATTTTGCTGATCAACTTCGTGATCATCCAGGCCGCTCCCGGCGGGCCGGTGGAACAGATGATCGCCAAGCTCGAAGGCTTCGAAGGCGCCACCAGCCGTATCGCCGGTGGCGGCGCGGAAGTGTCGGTGGCCGGTTCCGCCTATCGCGGCGCCCAGGGCCTGGACCCGGCGCTGATCAAGGAAATCGAACACATGTACGGCTTCGACAAATCGGCGCCGGAACGCTTGTGGATCATGGTCAAGAACTACGCCACCCTGGATTTCGGCGACAGTTTCTTCCGCGATGCCAAGGTCATCGACCTGATCAAGGAAAAGTTGCCGGTGTCGATCTCCCTCGGGCTGTGGAGCACCCTGATCATGTACCTGGTGTCGATCCCCCTGGGGATCGCCAAGGCCACTCGGCACGGCAGCCACTTCGACGTCTGGACCAGCTCGTTGATCATCGTCGGCTACGCGATCCCGGCGTTCCTGTTCGCCATCCTGCTGATCGTGGTATTTGCCGGTGGCAGCTATCTGGACTGGTTCCCGCTACGCGGGCTCACATCGAACAACTTCGATGAACTGAGCATGAGCGGCAAGGTACTCGACTACTTCTGGCACCTGGCGCTGCCGGTGACCGCCCTGGTGATCGGCAACTTCGCGACCATGACCCTGCTGACCAAGAACAGCTTCCTCGACGAAATCAACAAGCAGTACGTGGTCACCGCCAAGGCCAAGGGCCTGACCAATCAGCGCGTGCTGTACGGCCATGTGTTCCGCAACGCCATGCTGCTGGTGATCGCCGGTTTCCCGTCGGCCTTCATCGGGATCTTCTTCACCGGCTCGTTGCTGGTGGAGGTGATCTTCTCCCTCGACGGCCTCGGCCTGATGAGCTTCGAAGCGGCGATCAACCGCGACTACCCGGTGGTCTTCGGCACGCTGTTCATCTTCACCCTGCTGGGGCTGGTGGTGAAGTTGATCGGCGACCTCACCTACACCTTTGTCGATCCGCGCATCGACTTCGAAAGCCGGGAGCATTGAGATGAACCTGTCCCCTCTCAATCGCCGCCGCTTCGAACTGTTCAAGGCCAACAAGCGCGGCTGGTGGTCGCTGTGGCTGTTCCTGATCCTGTTCGGCGCCAGCCTCGGCGCCGAGTTGATCGCCAACGACAAACCGCTGGTGGTCCACTACGACGATGGCTGGTATTTCCCGGCGCTCAAGCGTTACCCGGAAACCACCTTCGGCGGCGAGTTCCCGCTGGAAGCCAACTACAAGAGCCCGTACATCCGCGAACTGCTCAAGGCCAAGGATGCCTGGGTGCTGTGGGCGCCGATTCCGTTCAGCTACCAGAGCATCAACTACGACCTGAAAGTCCCGGCTCCCGCGCCACCGTCGGCAGACAATCTGCTGGGCACCGATGACCAGGGCCGCGACGTGCTGGCCCGGGTGATCTACGGCTTCCGCGTGTCGGTGCTGTTCGCCCTGACGCTGACCATCCTCAGTTCGATTGTCGGTGTGATTGCCGGTGCCTTGCAGGGTTTCTACGGCGGCTGGGTCGACCTGGCCGGACAGCGCTTCCTGGAGATCTGGTCCGGGCTGCCGGTGCTGTACCTGCTGATCATCCTCGCCAGCTTCGTGCAGCCGAACTTCTGGTGGCTGCTGGGGATCATGCTGCTGTTTTCCTGGATGAGCCTGGTGGACGTGGTCCGCGCCGAGTTCCTGCGCGGGCGCAACCTGGAATACGTGCGTGCGGCCCGGGCGCTGGGCATGCAGAATGGCGCGATCATGTTCCGCCACATTCTGCCCAACGCGATGGTCTCGACCATGACCTTCATGCCGTTCATCCTGACCGGCGCCATCGGCACCCTGACCGCCCTGGATTTCCTCGGCTTCGGCTTGCCGGCGGGCAGCCCGTCACTGGGTGAGCTGGTGGCCCAGGGTAAATCCAACCTGCAGGCGCCGTGGCTGGGCATGAGCGCGTTTGCCGTGCTGGCACTGATGTTGAGCCTGCTGGTGTTCATCGGCGAGTCCGCTCGCGATGCCTTCGACCCGAGGAAGTGAAATGAATCAGGACAATCTGATCGAAGTGCGCGACCTCGCCGTCGAATTCGTCGTTGGCGAGCACTGCCAGCGCGTTGTAGAGAATGTCAGCTTCGATATCAAGCGTGGCGAAACCTTGGCGCTGGTGGGCGAAAGCGGTTCCGGCAAATCGGTGACCGCCCACTCGATCCTGCGCCTGCTGCCCTACCCACTCGCCCGTCATCCATCGGGCAACATCAAGTATTCCGGGCAAAACCTGCTGGACCTGAAAGAAAAAACCATCCGCCACATCCGTGGTAACCGGATCGCGATGATCTTCCAGGAGCCGATGACCTCGCTCAATCCGCTGCACTCGATCGAGAAGCAGATCAACGAGGTGCTGGGCATCCACAAAGGCCTGGTCGGCAAAGTGGCGACCAAGCGCACCCTCGAACTGCTGGAAATGGTCGGCATTCCGGAGCCTGAGAAGCGCCTCAAGGCCCTTCCCCACGAATTGTCCGGCGGTCAGCGCCAGCGGGTGATGATCGCTATGGCCCTGGCCAACGAGCCGGAATTGCTGATCGCCGATGAGCCGACCACCGCGCTGGACGTGACCGTTCAGCTGAAAATCCTCGAATTGCTCAAGGAATTACAGGCACGCCTGGGTATGGCGCTGTTACTGATCAGTCACGATTTGAACCTTGTGCGAAGAATTGCGCATCGCGTATGTGTCATGCAGCGCGGTTGCATCGTCGAACAGGCATCGTGCGAAGAGTTGTTCCGCGCGCCGCAGCATCCGTACACTCGGATCCTGTTGGCTGCGGAGCCCAGCGGGACGCCGGCGACCAACGTGATCGGCCCGCCCTTGCTGGCGGTCGAGGACCTGAAAGTCTGGTTCCCGATCAAGAAAGGCCTGCTCAAGCGCACGGTGGATTACGTCAAGGCGGTGGACGGCATCAATTTCAGCCTGCCCCAGGGACAGACCCTGGGCATCGTGGGCGAAAGCGGTTCCGGCAAATCGACGCTGGGCCTGGCGATTCTGCGGTTGATCGGCAGCCAAGGCGCCATCCGTTTTGAAGGCAAGCAGCTAGACTGCCTGACACAGCAACAAGTCAGGCCGCTGCGGCGGGAGATGCAGGTGGTGTTTCAGGACCCGTTCGGCAGCCTGAGCCCACGGATGTGCGTGAGCCAGATCGTTGGCGAAGGCTTGCGGATCCACAAGATCGGCACCGAGGCGGAACAGGAACAAGCGATTATTGCGGCACTTAAGGAGGTAGGTCTGGACCCGGATACCCGGCACCGCTACCCCCATGAATTTTCCGGTGGGCAACGGCAGAGAATCGCCATTGCCCGGGCATTAGTGCTAAAACCGGCGTTGATTCTGCTGGACGAGCCGACTTCGGCCCTCGACCGCACCGTGCAACGCCAAGTGGTGGAGCTGCTGCGTTCACTGCAAACCAAGTACAACCTGACGTATCTGTTTATCAGCCATGACCTGGCTGTCGTCAAGGCGCTGAGCCACCAGCTGATGGTGGTCAAGCATGGCCAAGTGGTCGAACAGGGAGACGCGCAAAGTATTTTTGCCGACCCCCAACATCCGTATACACAGCAGTTGCTGGAAGCCGCCTTCCTGGTTCCAGACACTGCGCAATAACCTGAAAGAGAGGAGCAACACATGGGTTTTCTCGCCGGTAAGCGCGTACTGATCGTCGGTGTCGCCAGCAAGCTGTCCATCGCATCCGGCATCGCTGCCGCCATGCATCGCGAGGGCGCTGAGCTTGCCTTCACTTATCAGAACGACAAACTCAAGGGTCGTGTCGAAGAGTTCGCACAAGGCTGGGGTTCGAGCCCTGAGCTGTGCTTCCCGTGCGACGTGGCCAGCGATGAAGAAATCGCCAAGGTCTTCGAAGAACTGAGCAAGAAGTGGGACGGCCTGGACTGCATCGTGCACTCCGTGGGCTTCGCCCCGGGCGACCAACTGGACGGCGACTTCACCGAAGCCACCACCCGTGACGGTTTCCGCATCGCCCACGACATCAGCGCCTACAGTTTCGTGGCCCTGGCCAAGGCCGGTCGCGAAATGATGAAAGGCCGCAACGGCAGCCTGTTGACCCTGTCGTACCTGGGCGCCGAGCGCACCATGCCGAACTACAACGTAATGGGCATGGCCAAGGCTTCCCTGGAAGCGGGCGTTCGTTACCTGGCCGGCTCCCTGGGCCCGGACGGTACTCGCGTCAACTGCGTATCGGCTGGCCCGATCCGCACCCTCGCCGCTTCCGGCATCAAGAACTTCCGCAAGATGCTGGCCGCCAACGAAGCACAAACCCCGCTGCGTCGCAACGTCACCATCGAAGAAGTGGGTAACGCCGGTGCGTTCCTGTGCTCGGACCTGGCGTCCGGCATCAGCGGCGAAATCATGTACGTGGACGGTGGCTTCAACACCACGGCCATGGGCAACATCGAAGAGTGATTTTCGGTTAGCCATTAAAAAACCCGCCTGTTTTGGCGGGTTTTTTGTGCCTGCATTTTCAACCCTGATGCAATCCAATGTGGGAGCGGGCTTGCTCGCTCCCACAGGGTTATTCGGTGTTCAGGCATTTCGCGAACAACTGCTGGATCGGTTGCATGCGCTGGCTGTAGCGCTGCAACAGGACTATCTCGCGGTAAAAGGTCAACTCACCCAAGCGAATCACCCTGACCTTCGCCCCATGCTCCAGCCAAAGTCCCGCCTCCGGCAACAGCGAAATCCCCAACCCGCATTCGACCATTTTCACAATGGCTTCCAGCTCATCCAGTTCCAGTGCGACCTGCACGTCGATCTGCCGTTCCCGCAGAAATCGCGTCACCAGGCGCCCGCCGAACGAGTTGCGGTCGTAGCGCACATGGGGATGTTCGGCGAGCAGCTTGAGCGCGTCATCGCCTTCAAGGTCCATCGGCGCGATCAGCACGAACGGTTCGCGGCGGATCACTTGCGCCGACAGTTCCTTGGGCAGTTCGAACGGCGGCTTGATCAGGATCGCCAGGTCCACCTCACCCGTGTCCACCTGACTCAACAGATTCAGGGAAACGCCCGGCACCAGTTTCGGCTCCAGGCGCGGCGCCTGCTGGCGCAATCGCAACAATGCCTGGGGCAGCAATCCGGTTTGCACCGTGGCCACGGCGCCGATCTTCAATTCGCCACGGTACTCGCTGACGTCATCACTGACCGCCATGCGATTGAAGATTTCCAACATCTCCCTGGCCATCGGCAACGCGCGCTGTCCCGCCGCATTGAGCAGCGCCTGACGCCCGGTGCGATCGAACAGACGAATGCCGAGGGCTTGTTCCAGATTGCGAATCTGCGCGCTGACCGCCGATTGCGTCAGGCCGATGTGCATGCCTGCTGCGGCGAACGTGCCATGGCGCGCCACGGCGATAAAGGTTTTCAGTTCTCGAAGCATGGCAGCCACCGATTGATCGAAATAATTTGAGCTCGATGCAAAAACTATCGTCTTTCAATCGAAAAGCACAGGACTAAACTCTGCCTGAACTCCCCATGCAAGCGAGGCAAGCCTGATGCAACTGTCCCCTTTTCACCTGGCCATTCCCGTGTATGACCTGGCTGCTGCGCGGCACTTCTATGGCAGCGTATTTGGTCTCGAAGAAGGTCGTTCGAGCGATCATTGGGTCGATTTCAACTTTTTCGGCCATCAACTGGTCATCCACCTGGCGCCGAAAAACGCCTCGCAGGAAGCTGCCCATACCAACGCCGTCGACGGTCATGACGTGCCGGTGCCGCATTTCGGCGTGGTGCTGGGGATGGCGCAATGGGAGGCACTGGCCGAGCGGCTGAAGGCACTGCAGACGCGCTTCGTGATCGAGCCGGGGATTCGTTTTCAGGGATTGGTGGGGGAACAGGCGACGATGTTTCTGTTCGATCCGTGCGGGAACGCGCTGGAGTTCAAGGCGTTCAAGGATATTGGGCAGTTGTTTGCCAAGTGAAGAGATGTCTCGCCTGCCAGGGCCTCATCGCACCACACGGCTACCGGCCCAACATTTTTTCAGCCTCAACCAACAGCTCTTCAGCCGTTCCATGAACCGTCGGGTCATGCTCGATCTGCCCGATACTGAAACGAATCTCATACCCGCGATGCGCCGTGGCAATGCGTTCATCGAGCATTTCCTCGAGCCGCGCCTTGATCGCCGCGATGTCCACACTGCCAGAGCCGGTGAGCAAGGCAACGAAGGTGGCTCCATCCAGCCGCCCGATCACTTCGCTTTCACGAAAACCGATGCGCAGGACATCGGCAAAGGTTTTCAGCGCGTTGTCACCTTCAGTGCGACCAAACAGGTAGTTAATGCGTTTGAATTCATCGAGATTGAAGAACAGCAACGTCGCCGGTCGGCCCAGTTGCCCGCAGGCGTCCAGCCCCAGTTGGGCCAGCGCCAGGAAACCGTGCCGGTTGGGCAGCAGCGTCAACTCATCCATGCTCGCCATCTGCACCCCGATCAGCTCTTGCTCCGCCTTGCGGGCGAGATCGCGCAGTAGCTCACGCTCCTGCTGTGGCGTCCCTGCACGTACACCTGTTTTGTGCGGTTTGCCTGAAATCAGCATCACATACTCCATGGGTGGGTATGTTCTTTAGAGCCCTCGATACCGGGTTTGACTCCCTGTCGACTCGCCGTTGGTCAGCTACCCACTACCGGACACGGCCCGCCGGCGTCCGCCCAGCGCTTGAACTGCGTGACAAAAACATCGTGCGGCACCGGCACCGGCGCGCGATCACCGCCCGGATTCCAGCCC
Source organism: Pseudomonas sp. G(2018) (assembly GCF_005502415.1). Classification (NCBI taxonomy): domain Bacteria; kingdom Pseudomonadati; phylum Pseudomonadota; class Gammaproteobacteria; order Pseudomonadales; family Pseudomonadaceae; genus Pseudomonas; species Pseudomonas sp. G(2018). The sequence goes on from NZ_SCOO01000009.1 coordinate 158,764, forward strand.
CAAAGCACCAGTTTGTCTTCACGGACATGCTTGATCAGCGCCGCGAAATCACGGTCGCCGTTGCGCGTACGGTCCTTGATCATGCTGCACAGCTGGTCGGGCGGCAGGCCGATCCAGGCCATTTTTTGCGCCGTCGGCGGCAAGCTCCAATGCGGTGCACCGGGTGGCGCTTTCGGGCCGTAGCTGGCCGGTGGATTGGCTTCGGCATGACAACTGGCACAGGGCAAGCCCGCCGCCCCCTTGCCGCCCATACCCCGCACGACGTTCATCGCGTGGGGCGTTCCCGCATCGAACTGCAACGGCGAATCGCCGGGAATGTGGCAGTTCTGGCACCGGGGACTCTGGAATACTTTCTGTACCGTGTCGAAGGCCTTCGCGGCCTCTTTATCTTCGGCGAACAGCTCGGTTGCATAGACAAAAAGGCCTACCAGTATCAGCGCCCCAAGCACCCAATGATGCCGTCTCATCTCACACCCCCGACAGTTGCAGCGGCAGCTCCCGCAGGCGTTGCCCGGTCAGGGCGAACACCGCGTTGGCCACCGCCGGCGCCGTGGGTGGTACACCGGCCTCGCCGATGCCTCCGGGTTTTTCGCTGCTGGGCAGGATATGCACTTGCACCACCGGCATCTCGTTGAGCCGCAGCACCTGATAATCGTGGTAGTTGGACTGCACCACCTTGCCGTCCTTGATCGTCAGTTTGCTGTGTAAGGTGAAACTCAGGCCAAAAGCGATGCACGACTCCATTTGCGCCGCGATACTCTGCGGGTTGACCGCAATCCCGCAGTCCACCGCGCACACCACCCGATGTACGCGAATCGCCAGGTTCTCCTGGGACACCTCGGCGACCTGGGCCACGTAACTGCCGAACGATTCATGCACCGCCACGCCCAGGGCATGGCCGTCCGGCAGTGGCGCTTTCCAGTTGGCTTTCTCTACCGCCAGGTTCAACACACCCAGGTGCCGTGGATGGTTCTTGAGCAAGGTCCGTCGGTACTCCACCGGGTCCTTGCCCGCCGCCGCGGCCAATTCATCGATCAGCGATTCCATGACGAAACCGGTGTGGGTATGCCCCACTGAACGCAGCCACAGCACGCTGATGCCGGTTTTCGGCGAATGCAGGTCAACCTGATGGTCGGCCAGTCCTTCGAGATACGGGCTATCGGCCACGCCCTCGACCGAGGTCTTGTCGATGCCGTTCTTGACCATGGCCGCTTCGAGCGAGGTACCGGCCATGATCGACTGCCCGACCAGCACATGTTTCCACGCCATTGGCAGGCCGTCGGCACCCAGGCCGACACGCGCCTGATGCAGGAATGCCGAGCGGTAATAGCCGCCACGGATGTCATCCTCCCGCGCCCACACGGTTTTCACCGGTGCGCCCGCGGCCTTGGCGACCTGCACCGCTTCGGCGACAAAATCCGACGTCGGATTGGCCCGGCGGCCGAAACCGCCACCCAGGAACTCGGTATGGATCTCCACTTGCTCAGGCTTGAGCCCGGTGATTTTCCCGGCAATCATCTGGTCCAGGGTCTGGAACTGCGTACCGGTCCAGATCTCGCATTTGTCCTGGGTGATTTTCACCGTGCAATTGAGCGGTTCCATAGGCGCGTGGGCCAGATACGGCACGCTGTACTCGACGTCGAGGGTCTTGGCCGCTTTGGCCAATGCAGCCTTGGTATCGCCGGCCTGGCTGGCCGGAAGGCCGGGGGTGGCGGCGAGTTTGCGAAAGTCTTCCAGCAATTTCTGACTGTCGAGCCCGGCGTTCGGCCCCAGTTCCCATTCGACGTGCAGCGCATCACGCCCCAGTTTCGCCGCCCAATAGTGATCGGCAATCACCGCCACGCCCGTCGGCACCTGCACCACTTTGTGCACGCCAGGAATCGCCAGCGCCTCGGCGCCTTCAAAGGATTTGACGCTGCCGCCGAATACCGGCGGACGGGCGACCATCGCGGTCATCAGGCCTTCGAACTGCACGTCCATGCCGAACCTGGCGCGCCCGGTGATCTTCTCTGGCGTGTCCAGGCGTTTCGTGGGTTTGCCAATGATTCTCCAGTCCTTGGCCTCCTTGAATTTGATGGTCGCAGGGTCCGGCACCGGCAACTTGCCGGCGTCGTCGGCCAGTTCACCATAGGTGGCGCGCTGGTCGCCGGCAATCACTACACCCGATTCGGTACGAATGTCGGAAGGTGCGACGTTGAAGCGCTTGGCCGCCGCCTCGATCAACATCAACCGCGCCGCCGCGCCGGCCTGGCGGTAGCGGTCGAACTCCATCCAGGTCGAGGTCGAGCCGCCGGTGATCTGCATGCCTCCAAAACCCGCCAGGCCATAGTCCTTGGCGGAGGCCGGGGAATGCTCGACGCGGATTTTTGACCAGTCGGCGTCCAGTTCTTCGGCGATCAACATGGTCAGGCCGGTCCAGATGCCCTGGCCCATTTCCGAATGACCGAGCAGCACGGTGACGCTGTTGTCATTGCCGATGCGCAGGAAGGCATTGGGGGCGAACGCGTTGCCCTGGTTCTCGGCCCCCACGGCAAAGCGATGGCCACCGGGGATGACAAACGCCACCACCAGCCCGCCGCCCAGCACGGCACTGCCTTTGAGAAAACTACGTCGCGAGAGCGGATGAATGCTGTCCATGGCCACCTCAACCCAACTCAGCGGCGCGTTTGACCGCAGCACGAATTCTTGGATAGGTGCCGCAACGGCAGATGTTGCCCGACAGCGCCTGATCGATATCGCTGTCGGTCGGTTGCGGGATCTTCGCCAGCAACGCCGCGGCCGACATGATTTGCCCGGACTGGCAGTAACCGCACTGCACCACATCGAGTTCAGCCCAGGCTTGCTGCACCGGGTGTGAACCGTCAGTCGACAAGCCTTCGATGGTGAGGATTTTCTGCCCATGGGCCACGGCAGTAGCCGGCGTGATGCAGGAACGTAATGGCGTGCCGTCGATGTGTACGGTGCAGGCGCCACACTGGGCCATGCCGCAGCCGAACTTGGTCCCGGTGAGGTGCGCGACATCGCGCAGGACCCAGAGCAAAGGCATGTCCGCGGGGACATCCAGTTCCTGGTCCTTGCCATTGATATTGAGGGTCAGCATTGCGAAGCTCCTCAGACTCACGGTGTTCTGAAGGGGGCGTCGCTGTGGCAATGAAAAACCTACGCGCGCCTTGGTTATCCCTACAGCTAAGTCCAATTTGCTTCGCTGGCCGTGGTGTATCGACCACCGGTCACAAAAAAGCCGCCTTGATGGGCGGCTTTGTCAGATAAGGGTTAAACCCTCGGCTTGAACAAAATACCGGTGTAGCGCAACAGAAACAGCCCGAACGCCATACACCAAAGCAGCGCCGACAATCCCAATCCCAACCCGGAAAAAGGCACCAGCAACACCCGTGACAGACCCGCCACCAGCACCAGGGCAAACCCCAGGACAATCGCTTTCGACGGCTGCAACGGCCGCCCGGTGTGACCCAGGCTGACCCGGGCAATCATGGCCAGAATCAATCCACCCACTCCACCCACCGCCAGCGAATGGGTCGCCAGGCTCTGTTGCGGCATCAGGCCGACATGCCACAGCGCCATCGCGAACACCGCCACCACCAGCCAGACGTAGGACAGGTACAGCGACCACAACAGCGGCACGCGCCACATGCCCCGATCATGCCAACGCCACAGGCGCATCAGGTGCAAAGCACCCATCAGCACAAACAACGCCGCCAGCCAGAGTCTGGGGACGTCATGCAAACCGAGGGCGAAGGTCAACGCCACAAGCAAACTACCCAGTAACAGAATCCGGGTCGGCCATGGACTGATTGCAGGCTGTGCCGGGCGATTCAAGCCGCGCTGGATGAAGAACGGGATTACGCGCCCGCCGATCACGCTCATCATTGCGCCCACCAGCCACAGGGCGGCCAGTACACCACGCCGCTGCAGGCCTGCGTCATCAATCGACATCCCCCACAGCGTCATGGCCTGACAACCGGCCAGCAGCATGACCATCAGCAGAATCGGATAGTTTTCACGCTTGCCGGCCGCTATCAGGTCGCGGCCCAATGCACTGGCCAGCAGTGGCAGAAAAGGCAACTGCAGCAGAAGCACAAACGCAGGAGGAATCGGCATCCACCAGGCCAGCCGCGCCAGCAGCCAGACCAGCACCAGCCCGATCAACGGCCAGCCCTTGAGCCCCGGTCGACCGGTCCAGTTAGGCACCGCCGTCAACAGGAACCCGCCGATGATCGCCACGGCGAACCCGAACGGCATTTCGTGTCGATGCCAGGCAAGCATGCCACCCACCGGTTGCGCGCCGGGCAAGCGGCCGTACAACCACAAGGCCCAGATCGCCACCGACAGGGCGGCGAACGCGGCTCCCATCAAAAAGAATGGACGAAAACCGAGGCTGAAGACCGGTGCCGCGAGCAGTTTGCGCATCAGGCCAGCGCCCCGGTCAGTGGTTTGCTCAACCGGTGCTGGGCCAGCAGGCGCATGACGTAACCGATTTTCAGCAAGGTCGGGCCGACAATGGTCATGGCGTGCAATGACACCTGCGCCAGGATCGACAGGTGACCGGCATAAAGGTACGCGCCGTAGATCCCCGCCAGCAGCATGGCCAGGCCAACACCGAGTACACGGCTGGAAAGGTGCAGAACATTCTGAGGCTTGCTGAAGAAATGGAACATTTTCCGTACTCCTGTAGCAGTTCAGTTGTACGTTTGAAGTATCAAGTCTCGTGCCAGACTTTTACCCCTTATGAATCAGGCGCTTGAGAACAAAGGTGTCATAACGACTCACGACAAAAATAGTCTGTATGACTCAATAGACAGTCAAATTGACTATTTTCACAGCGCTCTGCTGGCGCACTTGTCGATCTACGGCACAACCAGACAAGCACGAGCTGGCTACGCTGATAATCCAGCATGCAAAAACCTGCCAGGGAGACCCGCCATGCTACATGTTCAAAAACTCACACCCTGCCTCTGGTTCGACGGTCAGGCCGAAGAGGCTGCGAAGTTCTACTGTGCGATCTTCGATCACGCAAAAATCACCGCCATCACTCACTACGGCAAGGCCGGCCAGGAAATCCATGGTCACGAGGAAGGCTCGGTGCTGACGGTCAGTTTCGAACTCGACGGGCAGACTTTCACCGGCCTTAACGGTGGCCCGAACTTCAAGTTCAATGAGGCGATCTCGTTTCAGGTCAATTGCCAGACCCAGGAAGAAGTCGATCACTTCTGGGGCAGGCTGTCCGCTGGCGGGCCGGTGGAGGCGCAGCAGTGCGGCTGGCTCAAGGACAAATTCGGCGTGTCGTGGCAGATCGTGCCGGTGGCGATGATGGAGATGCTTAAAGACCCTGACACAACCAAATCCCAGCGCGCCATGGCGGCGATGATGCAGATGAAAAAATTGAATATCGCCGAGCTGCGACGAGCCTTTGATGGCGAGAGCTAATACACTCCGGGGCTGATCTGCCGAGGACTGACCATGACGCTCTCCAAGCCCAGGCCCAAGGACCCGGACAAGGCTCCGCGCTTCTGGCGCGATGATGCCCTGCCCTTCATCGAGGCACGCTCCATCGCCGATGGGCGCGAGGTCTGTTACACGCGGCATTCCCACGAGCATTTTTCCATCGGTGCGATCACCGCTGGACGCAGTACCTATGTCCACGAGCAATCACGATTCGAGGTCAGTACCGGCACCGTGGTGCTGATGAACCCTGGTGATGTTCACGCCTGCAATCCCATCAACGACCAGCCCTGGTCCTACCTGATGCTGTATGTCGATACCCCGTGGCTCACCGACTTGCAGCATCAGCTCGGCTTCAGCGACGACCTGGCGTTTCGCCGCTTCAGCGTCACCCATACGCCGGATGTCGACCTGTTTGAGGGTTTGAAGGATTTGTATGAGGTGTTGGTCGATCCACAGCAGGACGTTTTGCATAAACACAGTGCGGCGGTGGAGTTTTTCACCGAGGTACAGCTAAGGCTGAACCCGGTCGATCAGCCGTTGCGCGAGCCCAACTTCAAGCTGGAACGCGCCGCCCAATTCATCCGTGAACACTGCACGCAAATGCTCAAGCTCGAAGACATTTGCGAAGCGGCACAATTGTCGCCGTCCTACCTGATCCGCGCCTTCAAGCAGCATTACGGTATGACGCCTCACGCCTTCCTGGTCAACCGGCGCATCCAGTTCGCCCGGGATCAACTGCGCAACGGCAAACTGATCGCCGACGTCGCGCTGGAAGCGGGATTTGCCGATCAGGCGCATTTTCAACGGGCGTTCAAGCAGCATCTGGCGGCGACGCCGGGGCAGTATCGGGGGTGATCCTGTGCCCCCCTCGTCACAGGTTCTCCTCGATATCAGTCACTCGGCAGTAACAGATACACCGCACTCACCGCCAACATCAGCGCCATCACCCGATTGAACCAACGCATCCCCGCCGGGTTGTTCAGGTAGCCGCGCAAAAACGTCCCGGCATACGCCCAGCAGCCGACCGACAGGTAGCAGATCACCAGGTACACCGCCGCGAACTGCCACACCAACCGCGCCTCGCCATCGGCGACAAACGCGCCCATGCCGGCCACGCAGGCCAGCCAGGCTTTCGGGTTGAGCCATTGCATGACGGCCCCGTACAGCATCGACGGCGCACGGCCCGCCTCTTTCGCCTCAAGTTGCCCGTTGTCGGCCGCCAGCTTGAACGCCATGTACAACAGGAACGCCACGCCGGCCCACTGCACCACCTGAGTCATGGCCGGCCACAGCAGCAACAACTCATGCAACCCCAGCCCCATCAGCACCAGCAGCAACACAAAGCCCAGTGTCGCCCCCGCCACATGCCGCTGACTGGCGCGAAAGCCGAAGCGCGCCCCCGAACTCAACGCCACGATATTTACCGGCCCCGGCGTTATCGAAGCGGCCAACGCAAACGCCGCCATGGACATCATCAGACTCATCGCACACCTTCTTCCTGTCAGTTGAACCAGGCCTCAAGGTAATGAGCACCTTGGCGTGCGTATTGAAGAAAACTGCCCTGCGAGACCACTACGCGTAATAACCCACCACCCGTTTCACTTTCACCAAGGCCTCGCGCAGCGAGTCCATGTCCACCGAGCCCAGCGCCAAGCGAATCGCGTGCGGCACATGGGGGGTTATCGCAAAGGGTTCGGCAGGCGACACCGACACCTGCTCGCGCATCAACGCCATGGCGATCTGGTCGGCCCGGGCGTCTTCGGCCAATGGCAGCCAGATGAAGTACGAAGAGGGATGGCTGATGGTCCTGAGTCCCGCCAGCACCTCCTGCGCCAAGGCTTGCCGGGCTCGTGCGTCCGCACGCTTTTGCCCCTCCAGCCTGGTCACGGTGCCGTCGTCGAGCCAGGCCGTGGCAATGGCCGTCATCACACCGGGGGTGTTCCAGGTGGTTGCCATGATCGTGCGTTCGAATCCCGCGATCCATTGCGCGGGCGCGGCCACGAAACCGACACGCAGGCCGGTGGCGACATTCTTCGATAAACCGGACACGTAGACCGTTCTTTCCGGTGCCATTTCAGCCAGGGGTGGCGGCGCGTTTTCCGCCAGGAACGCGTAGGCCGCGTCCTCGATGATCGTCAGGTCATGCTGGCGCGCCATCGCCACCAAGCGCTCGCGCTGATCGGCGTCCATCACCCAGCCCAGCGGGTTATGCAAGGTTGGCATCGAATAGATGGCCCGCACCGGTCGACTGCGGCAGAGCTTTTCCAGGGCCGGCAAATCCGGCCCCTTGTCGGTGACCGGAATCGGCAAGACTTCAAGGTGCAGCGTTTCGGCCAGCGTCTTGAACCCCGGATAGGTCAAGGCATCGGCGGCGATGACATCGCCGGGCTTGAGCAGCGTCATCATCACCACCGCCAGGCCATGCTGCGCACCACTGACGATCAACACCTGCTCGGCCGGCACGTTCAGGCCGCGATCGGCAAGGTGGCGCGCGACCGAGGCCCGCTCATGCATTCGCCCCGCGTGGGGCTGGTAACGCAGCAGGGCTTCAAGGTCGCCGGACAGCGCGAGCTGGCGCAAGGCCGTGCGCAACAGATCCGCCTGACCGGGCAACGACGGGTAGTTGAAGTTGAGGTCAATCATCCCCGCCGCCACCACGGACTGCGAAATGCCCTGGCCAGGTGGCAACGCTGTCTCCCTGACAAAGGTCCCGCGTCCGGTTTCGCCGCTGATCAGGCCCATGCTTTCAAGCTCGGCGTACACCCGGCTGGCGGTGACCAGCGCCAGGCCATGCTTGGTGGCCAGTTGCCGATGCGTCGGCAGGCGTGTGCCGGGCGGCAAACGCCCTGAACGGATGTCGGCGGCAAAAGCATCTACGAGAGACTTGTAGCGGGAGCGCGGCATGTCGAGATGTATCCATGACAATTTTTTGATTGTATCGATAGTCAGCCATAGGATGGGTTTCATGCAACCCAACAATGAGTGTGAGCGAAATGGAACGGACGTCGAACCTGCAAAACCGGGCGCTGGACAGCAATGCGAACGGCTGGATCAATGGCCTGATCGGTGTGGTGATTTTCAGCGGCTCACTGCCGGCAACACGGGTGGCGGTGCTGGAGTTCGACCCGGTATTCCTCACGGTGGCCCGCGCGACGATCGCCGCGATTCTGGCCCTGTGCCTGCTTCTGGCGTTCAAGGAAAAACGTCCCGCACGCCATCAACTGGTGCCCCTGGCCATCGTCGCCCTGGGCGTGGTGGTGGGGTTTCCGCTGCTGACCGCGCTGGCGCTGCAGTACGTGACCTCCGCTCATTCCATTGTGTTCGTTGGCCTGCTGCCGCTCGCGACCGCAGTATTCGGTGTTTTGCGTGGTGGTGAACGCCCCCGCCCGGTGTTCTGGATCTTCTCGGTGCTGGGCAGTCTGCTGGTGGTCGGTTTCGCCGTGGCCCAAGGCCTGACCGCCTCACCCCAGGGCGACATCCTGATGCTGTTGGCAATCCTGGCCTGTGGCCTGGGGTATGCCGAAGGGGCCAAGCTATCCCGCACGCTTGGCGGCTGGCAGGTTATTTCCTGGGCGCTGGTGCTGGCGTTGCCGGTCATGGCGGCACTAACCTGGTGGCGGCTGCCGGTTTCGTTCAACGGCATCAGCACACCCGCCTGGTTCAGCCTGGCCTACGTGTCGCTGTTCAGCATGCTGATCGGTTTTGTGTTCTGGTATCGCGGGCTGGCCCAGGGCGGAATCGCCGCCGTCGGACAACTGCAATTGCTGCAACCGTTTTTTGGCCTGGCACTGGCGGCGACCTTGCTGCACGAGCATGTGAGCATCGGCATGCTCGGGGTGACCGTGGCGGTGATTCTGTGCGTGGCCGGGGCGAAAAAATTCGCCCGTTAGCCACTGCTATGGCGCTTGCCGTCATGACTGTACGGGTCAGTCCAACCGCCTCTCGTGATAAAAACAGGGCTCCCGTTACAAGGAGCCCGCCCATGGACCTCGCCACCCTCACACTCTTCCTTCCGGCCTGCTTCGCCCTGAACATGGCGCCAGGCCCGAACAACCTGCTGTCGGTCAGCAACTCCACCCGCTACGGCTACCGCACCGCTTGTGTGGCCGGGTTGGGTCGCTTGCTGGCGTTCGCCGGGATGATCGCCCTCGCCTCGGCGGGCCTGGCGGTGGTGCTGCAAACCTCGGAGTTGTTGTTCTATGGGATCAAGATTCTCGGGGCGGCGTACCTGTTCTATCTCGCCTGGCAACTGTGGCGTGCCGACCCAGGGGTGGAAAACACCGTGACCGGTGCGCCCGTGGGCATGCTGGCGCTGGCCCGGCAGGAGTTCCTGGTGGCGGCGGGCAACCCGAAAGCGATCCTGATCTTCACCGCGTTCCTGCCGCAGTTCGTCGACTCGACCCGCGCCATCACGCCGCAATTCGCGGTGCTGGGCGCGCTGTTCCTGGCGCTCGAATGGGTCGCCATCGCCGCCTATGCCTACATGGGCCTGCACATGCGCCGCTGGTTCGCCAAGCCGTCGGGCAAGCGGATGTTCAACCGCGGCTGCGCGGGGCTTCTATCAGCCGCAGCCTCGGTGTTACTGATGGCACGGCGCACCTGAAACACTGATATTCACTGTGGGAGCAAGCCCGCTCCCTCATTGGTCTGATAGTGAGTCAGTGAAAATTCCCTGTCGATTTTCCGGTGGAGGCTGCCCCTGCCCCGTTCTATGCTGCGTCCATGAACCTACAACACACGCTGCTTCCGCCCCACGCCGAGATGGTTCGCGCCATGCTCGAGCGCGACACCGCCTACGAAGGGGTGTTTTTCACTGCGGTGAAAACCACCGGGATCTTTTGCCGTCCCAGCTGTACGGCGCGCAAGCCCAAGCCCGAGAACGTCGAGTTCTTCGCCCACGCCGATGAATGTTTGTCCGCCGGCTACCGCGCCTGCCTGCGCTGCAAACCGTTGAATGCCGCGGCCGTCGCCCCGGACTGGGTGCAGAAACTGCTCAAAGCGGTGGACGCTGACCCCGAGCAACGCTGGACCGACGCCCAGTTGCTGACCGAAGGCATCGAGCCGCTGAAGTTGCGGCGCTGGTTCAAGCAGCATTTCGGCATGACTTTTCATGCCTGGCTGCGCACCCGGCGCCTGGGCATGGCATTGGGCGGCATCAAACAGGGCGATTCCATCGACAGCGCGGCATTCGATTCGGGCTACGAATCCCTGAGCGGTTTCCGCGATGCGTTCCAGAAATCCTTCCACATCACCCCCGGTCGCGCCGCCAACAGCGAACCCTTGCTGTTCACCCGGCTGACCACGCCTCTGGGGCCGATGATCGCCATGGCCGAACGGCGTGGGCTGGTGTTGCTGGAGTTCCTCGACCAGGCGTCATTGACCCGGGAAGTCGAAGCCCTGCAAAACCGGTTCGGTTACGCCGTGGCGCCGGGGCATAACGCGCATTTGCAGCACATCGAAGAACAGCTGGCTGAGTATTTTGCGGGCAGTCGCACCGAATTCAACGTTGCCCTGCACATGCCCGGCAGCGAGTTCTCCCGCCAGGTCTGGGCCGAGCTGGCAAAAATCCCCTACGGCCAGACCACGACTTACGGTGCTATCGCCAGCCTCTTGGGCAAGCCCGGCGCCAGTCGCGCAGTGGGCCTGGCCAACGGTCACAACCGCCTCTCGATTGTGGTGCCCTGCCATCGCGTGATCGGTGCCGACGGTTCGCTGACAGGCTACGCTGGAGGCCAACCGCGCAAGGCGTTCCTGCTCAGGCTGGAAAACGCTGCGATACAGCTCACCGAACAACTCGCACTCTGATCCCCCCGTGTTTTTCATCAGGAAGGAAATTCGATGGACAGGCTCGACACTCAATTTCATCAACTGCATCAGGACGGTCTGCTGATCCTCACCAACGTCGCCGACGCCGCCGGGGCGCGGCTGGTGGAGCAACTGGGCAACAAGGCGGTGGCCACCAGCAGCGCGGCGGTGGCCTGGGTCCATGGTTACCCGGATGGCAACACCCTGCCCCTTGAACGATTGGTATCGACGGTCGAATCCATTGCACGGGTGATCTCGGTGCCGTTGACCGTGGACATCGAGGCCGGTTACTCCGACGACCTGGCTCGGGTTGCCCATGTGGTAGACGCGGTGATCGCTGCCGGGGCCGTGGGCATCAATATCGAGGACGGTGCCTCATCGCCCGAGTTACTCGCCCGCAAGATCGAAACCGCCCGCGAGGTCGCCGATCGGCGTCATGTGAATCTGTTTATCAACGCGCGCACCGATGTGTACCTGCGGGGCCTGGTTCCCGCCGAAGATCGCGTGGCAGAAACCCTCCAGCGCGCCGCGCGGTATCACGCAGCCGGTGCAAACGGCTTGTTCGCGGCGGGTGTCACGTCGGACTATGAGATCAAAGCGCTGTGCCAGGGCACGCCACTGCCGTTGAATGTGCTTGGGCTACCCGGTCTGCCGTCGCCTGAAGCGTTGCAAGGACTCGGCGTGCGTCGCCTGAGCGCCGGCTCGGGCATCGCCGAGTTTCTTTACGGCGCCATGGCGTCACTGACCAAAAGCTTTCTGCAGAACGGCAAACTCGACAGCCACGACATCAAGGCGTTGACCTATGGCGAAATCAACGCGCTGTTGAAACCGTCCGGGAAAGCCTGAGCCCATGCGCGACCGCTACCAGCCAGCCACTGAGTTTTTATCGTCTCTCGATGATGACTGGCGTCAGCACATCGCCCTGGTCGGCCCGTGCCTGCATCAACCCCATGCCGCACGCGATCCTTATGAATCGCTGGTCCGGGCGATTGCCTACCAGCAACTGCACGCCAAGGCGGGCGATGCGATTGTCGGGCGGCTGCTGGCGTTGTTCCCGCCGGTTTCGTTTCCCAGACCTGAACAGATCGTCGCCACGGATTTCGATCAACTGCGCAGTTGCGGGTTTTCCGCCAGCAAGATCGCGACCATCCAGGGCATCGCCCAGGCGACGCTGGACGGCGTGGTACCGGATTACGCCACCGCGCTGGCGATGGATGATGAAGCACTGATCGAGCGCCTGATCACCCTGCGCGGCGTGGGGCGCTGGACGGTGGAAATGTTATTGATCTACAGCCTGGAACGACCGGACGTTTTGCCGGCCGATGACTTCGGCGTGCGCGAGGGTTATCGGCGGCTCAAGGGGCTGGAGGTGCAGCCGACGCGCAAGCAAATGATCGAGATCGGGTTGGAATGGAGCCCGTATCGGACGGTGGCTTCCTGGTATTTGTGGCGAGTGCCTACGCGATAGACCGCGTTATTGTTCTTCGCGGGCAAGCCTCGCTCCTACAGGGGACTGCATTCCGACTATGGGGCGAGCCTGCTCGCGAAGGCGTCGGCACTCTCGCCGCCTATCTTCTAGGCTAAACCGCATCACTTCAGCCACCGGAGGCCACCATGCATCTCGAAGGCTCCTGCCATTGCGGCGCAGTGTCGTTCAGCCTGAACAGCGCCCACCCCTACCCTTATCAACGCTGCTATTGCTCGATCTGCCGCAAAACCCAGGGCGGTGGCGGTTTTGCGATCAATATTGCCGGTGATGCCAACAGCCTGAAGGTACGCGGGCGCAAGAACCTCGCGATTTACCACGCCCTGCTCAAGGGCGAAGGCGAAAAGCGTGCCCACCGCAGCAGTGCCGAACGGCATTTCTGCTCGGTTTGCGGTTCGGGTTTGTGGCTGTTCAGCCCCGAATGGCCTGAGTTTATCTACCCATTTGCGTCGGCCATCGACACACCGCTGCCGGTACCGCCGGAACACACGCACTTGTTGCTCGGTTCAAAGGCCCCCTGGGTCGAGACCGAGGTCAAACCTGGCGATAAACAGTTCGATGACTATCCCGAAGAATCCATCGCGCAATGGCATGAGCGCCTGGGTTTGAGCCGCTAGGCACTTTCACAGTCTCTGACAGTTTCGCGACATAGCTGCCAAGGATTGCACGTCGCCAGCCACCTAGCATGGGGCATCCAAATTTCCCTCGGGTGTCTCCATGTTCCGTCCGCTGTGTCTGTCGTTGACTTCCTGCTGCCTGCTCCTGCCTTCCACCGCCTTGCATGCCGAAGACTGGCGCTACAGTCTGCGTGCCGGTGCCACCAGCGCACCGCGCTACAGCGGCAGTGACGAGCGAGTGGTAACCCCGTTGGTGGGCGGTGAGATCGTCAGTCCTTATGGCATATTTCTTGACAGCGAGCGGGGCCTGGGCTGGGCCTTTGACGAGGATGATTTCGGCCTCGGCGTGTACATCGGTGCCAGCGATGTGCGCAAGGACCGCAAGACTGGATACAAAGGTTCGGACGAACTCAACGGCATGGGTTCGATCAAGTCGCGGCCAGTGCTGGGACTGGACGGGAGCTATCACATGGGTCCGCTGATACTCGGCGCGGAATTTGAGCATGCGCTGGAGAAAGACGATGACGACCGCGACACGGGCTGATCAGTCGCGGGGCGGATCTGACCTGGTCGTTGCCGGGACAGAGACAAGAAGCAGCGAAAACCGGCCATGAAGGCCGGTTTTCAGTGATGTTTCATGCTTTTAAGAGTTTTTTACATTCTCAGTGCATCAGGCCGCTGCCGGCACGCCACTGTGAAAACGAAACTCCACATCCGGCGACTCAATCAACGCTTGCTCGGCGGCACGAACCTTGTCGATCACCTGCGCAATGTCCTTGGCGTCCCCATACTGGTAAGCCAGTTTCAGGTAACCCTGGAAGTGCCGGGCCTCGCTTTTCAGCAAACCAAAGTAGAACTTGCCCAGCTCTTCGTCCAGATGCGGCACCAGCGCCTCGAAACGCTCGCAACTGCGGGCTTCGATGAAGGCCCCCACCACCAGAGTATCCACCAGTTTCACCGGCTCGTGACTGCGCACCACTTTGCGCAGCCCCGAAGCGTAACGCCCTGCGGACAGCTGGCGCAGCTCGATCTTGCGCTTTTTCATCAGGCGCATGACTTGTTCGTGGTGTACCAGCTCTTCCCGGGCCAGCCGCGACATCATGTTGATCAGGTCGACATGGGAGTGATATTTAGCTATCAGGCTCAGCGCGGTGCTGGCGGCCTTGAATTCGCAATTCTTGTGGTCGATCAGCAGGGTTTCCTGATCGGCCAGCGCGGCCTGGACCCAGCCGTCGGGGGTGCGACAGCCAAGGAACTCGTGAATTTCGGGAAGGATCATGGGGCCCACGGGATAATAGGTTCAAAACGAAGGGCGCCGATTATACCGGCCTGCCGGCAGACCACCAGTCGCCGACCGTTGATATGTATCAACACCCACGCGTCAGGGCAGCAACTATAGTTGTGCAACGCCATGCTTTTTCATTTTCAGGAGATCCCGATCATGCAAGCCATACGCAGCATTCTGGTGGTCATCGAACCCGAACACTCGGAAAGCCTGGCGCTCAAACGGGCCAAACTGATTGCCGGCGTGACCCAGGCGCACCTGCACCTGCTGGTGTGCGACCCCAAGCATGATCACAGCGCCATGTTGAGCGTGCTCAAGGCCGCGCTATTGGAGGACGGTTACAGCGTCACCACCGAGCAGGCCTGGAATCAGAGCCTGCATGAAACCATCGTCGATGTGCAGCAGGCGGAGGGCTGTGGCCTGGTAGTCAAGCAGCATTTCCCCGACAGCGCGCTGAAAAAGGCCCTGCTGACCCCGGCAGACTGGAAACTGCTGCGTCACTGCCCGACGCCGGTCCTGCTGGTGAAAACCGCCGGTTCCTGGAAGGACAAAGTGATCCTGGCGGCCATCGATGTTGGCAACGTGGACCCGGAACACCGCCATCTGCACAACACCATCATCGATCACGGCTATGACATCGCCAGCCTGGCCAAAGCCCATCTGCACGTGATCAGCGCCCACCCCTCTCCGATGTTGTCGTCGGCGGACGCCACGCTGCAACTGAGCGAAACCATCGAGGCGCGCTATCGCGAACAGTGCAAGGCGTTCCAGGCGGAATTCGACATCGACGATGAGCACCTGCACATTTCAGAAGGCCCGGCGGACGTATTGATTCCGTTTATGGTGCACAAACTGCAGGCGGCAGTGACGGTGATCGGCACCGTGGCGCGTAGCGGGTTGTCCGGAACGTTGATCGGCAATACGGCGGAAGTGGTGCTCGATGCGGTGGAAAGCGATGTGCTGGTGCTCAAGCCGCAGGAGATCGAGGATCATCTGGAGGAGATTGCGAACAAGCATTGAGATTTTCGGCGCTTGTCAGGACGCCTTCGCGAGCTGGCCCGCTCCCACAGTTGAAATGCATTTCCCTGTGGAGCGAGCCTGCTCGCGAAGCTTCTAAAAATCAGCCGCCAAACGCATCCTTGAGAAATCCTGGGGCGATATATCGCTGGTAATGCGCCTCGGACAGCAGAAAAAACTCCCGATCAATGGCATCGCGCAATACCGGCAGGTTCCAGTCACGGAACTCCGGCAACAAAACCATCCCGTAGGCTTCCAGGTTATTGATGACCCGCGCGCCCCGGGCGATCAATTGGTACGCCCAGCAATAGGCCGACTGATGCGGCACGAAGCGGATCTTGCGCTGCTCCAGCTGGGTTCTGAGCAGCGACGCATCGAAAATCTCGACCTTGGCCGCCATCACCTGGGACAACAGCTGCTCCAGACGAAGCCATACCGCACGTTTTTCTTCTTCGTTGTAACCGTTCCAGTGAATCACTTCATGGTGGAAACGCTTGCAGCCACGGCACACCAGGTCACCGTAGACAGTGGAGCAAAGGCCGACGCAGGGGGTCTTGATGGTCTGATTGGGCATAGGTAGGCAGAACACGAAAAAGCAAAACAGGCCGGCATGTTAGCCCTTTGTCCGGTATTGATCACCCCTCAAAGTTCAGCGCTTGAGGCTCTGTCGCACTCCCGAGGCTGTTCGCCACCAAAGTCCAATAGAGCCTGACTTACCTTTAATTTTTTTTTGCCGTAGAATCAGCCAGCCTTTTTAGGCGCCAATGTCCGTTAGAAGCTGTTTTCAAAGCGTCACGAGCACAGTCGTTCCTTCAGAGCGGTGTTGGCGAAGGTTTTTTCCAGCGGGGAAGAATCCGACGCCAACCCTCATCAGCTCCCGTTCTGCAGGCGTAAAACTTTGAAAGCAGCTTCTGTAAGGAATTGTCGGTAATTCTGGCTAAGTGGCTCACAACGCCATGCAGCGCATGAGTACGGCAATTTCGGGATGAGCGTCCCGGACACCCATTTGGGACCACTGATGAGGGTAATAACTGTGCTTGAAGCCTACCGCAAACATATCGAAGAGCGTGCAGCACTGGGTATCGTTCCCCAGCCGCTTAACGCCGAACAAACTGCAGGCCTGGTCGAGCTGCTGAAAAATCCCCCGGCTGGCGAAGAAGCTTTCCTCGTTGACCTGATCACCAATCGCGTTCCACCTGGAGTGGACGAAGCCGCCTATGTAAAGGCCGGCTTCCTGTCCGCCATCGCCAAAGGCGAAGCCAAATCCCCCCTGATCGACAAGAAGCGCGCTGTTGAACTGCTCGGCACCATGCAGGGCGGCTACAACATCGTGACCCTGGTGAACCTGCTGGACGACGGCGAACTGGCGCCAGTGGCCGCCGAAGAACTCAAGCACACCCTGCTGATGTTCGATGCCTTCCACGACGTGGCTGAAAAAGCCAAGAACGGCAACGTTCACGCCAAAGGCGTACTGCAATCCTGGGCTGACGGCGAGTGGTTCAAGAACCGCCCTACCCTGGCCGACAAGATCAGCCTGCGCGTATTCAAGGTGACTGGCGAGACCAACACCGACGACCTGTCCCCTGCTCCTGATGCCTGGTCCCGCCCGGACATCCCGCTGCACGCCCTGGCCATGCTGAAAATGGCTCGCGACGGCATCGTGCCTGACGCACAAGGCGTCACCGGTCCGATGAAGCAGATCGAAGAAATGCGCAATTCCGGCTTCCCGATCGCCTACGTCGGCGACGTGGTCGGTACCGGTTCTTCGCGTAAATCGGCCACCAACTCTGTACTGTGGTTCTTCGGCGACGACGTTCCTTACGTGCCGAACAAGCGTGCCGGCGGTTTCTGCTTCGGCAGCAAGATCGCTCCAATCTTCTACAACACCATGGAAGATGCCGGCGCACTGCCAATCGAATTCGACGTCTCCAACATGCACATGGGCGACGTGATCGACCTGTACCCGCATGCTGGCAAAGTCTGCAAGCACGGCACCGACGAAGTCCTGACCACCTTCGAAATGAAGACTCCGGTCCTGTTGGACGAAGTTCGCGCCGGCGGCCGTATTCCGCTGATCATCGGCCGCGGCCTGACCGAGAAGGCTCGTGCCGAGCTGGGTCTGCCACCTTCCGACCTGTTCAAGAAGCCTGAAGCACCGGCTGAAAGCACCAAGGGCTACACCCTGGCGCAGAAAATGGTCGGCAAGGCTTGCGGCGTGACCGGCATCCGTCCGGGCACCTACTGCGAACCGAAGATGACCACCGTGGGCTCCCAGGACACCACCGGTCCGATGACCCGTGACGAACTGAAAGACCTGGCGTGCCTGGGCTTCTCGACCGATCTGGTGATGCAGTCCTTCTGCCACACCGCGGCCTATCCAAAGCCGATCGACGTGACCACCCACCACACCCTGCCTGACTTCATCATGACCCGTGGCGGCGTTTCCCTGCGTCCGGGCGACGGCATCATCCACTCGTGGCTCAACCGCATGCTGTTGCCGGACACCGTCGGCACCGGTGGTGACTCCCACACCCGTTTCCCGATCGGTATCTCGTTCCCGGCCGGTTCCGGCCTGGTCGCGTTCGCCGCCGCCACCGGCGTCATGCCGCTGGACATGCCTGAGTCGATCCTGGTCCGCTTCAAGGGCAAACTGCAACCAGGCGTCACCCTGCGTGACCTGGTTCATGCCATCCCTTACTACGCGATCCAGAAAGGCCTGCTGACCGTCGAGAAGAAAGGCAAGAAGAATGCCTTCTCCGGCCGCATCCTGGAGATCGAAGGTCTGGAAACCCTGACCGTCGAGCAAGCCTTCGAACTGTCCGACGCCTCGGCCGAACGTTCGGCTGCCGGTTGCACCATCAAGCTGTCCAAAGAGTCGATCGCCGAATACCTGAAGTCGAACATCACCCTGCTGCGCTGGATGATCGGCGAAGGCTACGGCGATGCCCGCACCCTGGAACGTCGCGCTCAAGCGATGGAAGCCTGGCTGGCCAACCCTGAGCTGCTGGAAGCGGACAAGGACGCCGAATACGCCGAAGTCATCGAGATCGACCTGGCCGACGTCAAGGAGCCAGTACTCTGCGCGCCGAACGACCCGGACGACGCTCGTCTGCTTTCCAGCGTTGCTGGCGAGAAGATCGACGAAGTGTTCATCGGTTCGTGCATGACCAACATCGGTCACTTCCGCGCTGCCGGTAAACTGCTGGATCAGGTCAAGGGTCAGCTGCCAACCCGTCTGTGGCTGTCGCCGCCGACCAAGATGGACGCTCACCAGCTGACCGAAGAAGGCTACTACGGCATCTACGGCAAGGCCGGCGCGCGCATGGAAATGCCGGGCTGCTCGCTGTGCATGGGTAACCAGGCACGCGTAGAGCCGAACTCGACCGTTGTGTCGACTTCGACCCGTAACTTCCCGAACCGTCTGGGTGACGGCGCGAACGTCTACCTGGCTTCGGCCGAGCTGGCGTCCGTGGCTTCCATCCTGGGTCGCCTGCCGACCGTCGAGGAGTACATGGAATACGCTGGCAAGATCGACAGCATGGCGGCCGATGTCTACCGCTACCTGTCCTTCGACCAGATCGCCGAGTTCCGTGAAGCTGCTGCGAACGCCAACATCCCGGTCGTTCAAGCCTAACGCTGCAACGCAATAAAAAACGCCGCCCATCGTGAGATGAGCGGCGTTTTTTTATGCCTTCAGGAACACCGCGTAATCGTTCATCGCGGGCAAGCCACGCTCCCACAGGTACAGCGCAAACCCTGTGGGAGCGTGGCTTGCCCGCGAAAACGGACTCAAAGCCCCGCAGGACTTATCAGGCACTCAGCGAATAGATCAACGCCGAAATCGCCACCAGCCCCACTGCCACCACAAACACGTTCGACGCCTGACCACGGAAGCGCGCCATGGCCGGTACCTTGCGGATGGCGTACATCGGCATCAGGAACAGGATGGCCGCGATCACC
This sequence comes from Pseudomonas sp. G(2018), assembly GCF_005502415.1. Taxonomy (NCBI): domain Bacteria; kingdom Pseudomonadati; phylum Pseudomonadota; class Gammaproteobacteria; order Pseudomonadales; family Pseudomonadaceae; genus Pseudomonas; species Pseudomonas sp. G(2018). Next base: position 178,397 of record NZ_SCOO01000009.1, read on the forward strand.
GGGCCGCCCAGGGTTTCGATCATGCCGAGGATGCTCGGGTTCAGTGTCGCGACGATCCAGCACACCACCAGCATGAATGCCGCGGTCATGCGATCCAGGGTCTTGGCCGCCGGACGCTTGCCGCTTTTTAAGATCAAGCCTTTCAGGCCTTCGCTGGCGCCGATGTAGTGCCCCAGGAACGACTTGGAAATGGCCACGAATGCAATCAACGGCGCCGCGAAGGCGATGGTCGGATTGCTGAAGTGGTTGGCCAGGTACGACAGGATCGACAGGTTCTGCGCTTTCGCTTCGGCCAGTTGTGCCGGCGACAGGGTCAGCACGCAGCTGAAGACGAAGAACAGCACCATCACCACCATCAAGGCGTGGGCGCGGGACAGAATCTGCGAGCTGCGCTGCTCGGCGTGGTCGCCGTAACGACGTTTCTGGTCCACCGCGAACGCCGAGATGATCGGCGAGTGATTGAACGAGAACACCATCACCGGGATCGCCAGCCACAGGGTGCGCAGCAACGCCGACGGCTCAGGCAGCGTGCTGGCCGTGGTCAGGATGCCGCCGTTCCAGTGCGGAATCAGGAACACCGCCAGGAACAGCAACGCGACGATGAACGGGTAAACCATCAGGCTCATGGCCTTGACGATCACTTGCTCACCGCAACGCACCACCGCCAGCAGGCCGAGGATCAACACGAACGACAGCACCGCGCGTGGCGGCGGCATGATGTGCAGTTGATGTTCGAGGAAGCTGCCCACGGTGTTGGTCAGGGCCACGCTGTAGATCAGCAGGATCGGGAAGATCGCGAAGAAGTACAGCAAGGTGATCAGCGCGCCGGCCTTGAGACCGAAATGCTCTTCCACCACTTCGGTGATGTCAGCGCCTTCACGGCCGGACAGCACGAAGCGGGTCAGGCCACGGTGTGCGTAGAAGGTCATCGGGAACGCCAGCAGCGCAAGGATCAGCAGCGGCCAAAAGCCGCCCAGACCCGCGTTGATCGGTAAAAACAGGGTGCCTGCACCAATCGCCGTGCCAAACAGGCCCAGCATCCAGGTGGTGTCTTGGCGATTCCAGCTCGAAAGGGTTGCGGGTGTCGCTGCTACATAGCGTTCGTTAACGCTATTGGCCTGATCATTCATCCGGTGGGATCTCCACATTCCGGTCACTTGCCACCCGGCCAGAACGCGTCGGAATACCCGACAGGCAGCGCCCGGCCGAAACAGGGGCGCGATTGTCCGGGATTAGTGAACAGAAGCAAAGACTTAGGTGAGGAACGGTGGTACCAGGTTGCACCCCGGACTCCCTGCGCCTCTGTAGGAGCGAGCTCTGCTCGCGATGGTCGTTAACGATAACGCTGGAAACCAGACACCCCGCGGTGCTCTCGGGTTTCTCGCGAGCGAACTCGCTCCTACAGGGGTGGGGGGTCGCAATCAACGCCACCCGACGATGGACACTTGATAAAGGTCTATCATCATGTATTTTTAAACAACCTGTCTTCGATCTGGGGTCACTCCATGCCACTGGTTCGCGTCGAAATCAAAAAGCAGCATGACCCCACCTACGCCAAACGCATTGGCGAGCTGATCTACGCCGCCATGCACAGCACCATTGGCGTGCCCAGGGACGATAACTTCCAGATCCTCCGCGAACACGACGAGCATCATTTCGTTTTCGATCCGAACTACCTGGGCATCCCGCGCAGCGACAAGCTGGTCATCATCCAGATCACCCTCAGCGAAGGCCGTACCGTCGAGCAGAAGAAACTGTTGTATAAAACCATCGCCGAAAGCCTGAACACGGAACTGTCGGTGCGCCTGGAAGATGTTTTCATTAATCTGGTGAAAGTGAAGAAGGAAAACTGGTCGTTCGACAACGGCATTGCCCAGTACGCCCTCTGATTTTTCAACCCTATTACCTGTGAGCCGCCAATGCCCCGAGTTTCCCGCAAGCAAGCCGACCTCAATCGCGAAACCATTGTCGACGCCGCTACCCGGCTGTTCCGCGAGCGCGGCCTGCATGGGATCAGCGTCGTCGATGTGATGGCCGCGGCCGGCCTGACCCATGGCGGCTTCTATGGTCACTTCGAGTCCAAGGAGGCCTTGGCCAAAGAGGCCAGCGAACGGGTATTCAAAGAAGTGGGTGCACGCTGGCGGGAACGCATCTCCACCACCGACGACAAAGCCGCTGCGCGCCGCGCACTGATTGAGCCGTACCTGTCCGCCCACAGCCGCGACAACCCCGGTGACAGCTGCCCGGTGGTGGCCTTCGCCGGCGACATGTGCCACGAAACCGCCGATAGCGGCCTGCGCGAGCCGTTCATGGAGGGTCTGAACCGACTGCTCGATTCGTTTGGCAAACTGATGGATTCGGACGATGCCAGCGAAAACCGGCAACAGGCGCTGGTGCAGTATTCGATGATGGTCGGCGCCCTGACACTGGCCCGGGCCACCCGGGGCGAGGCCTTGTCCGATGAAATCCTCGAGGCTGCGCTCAGCTTTCTGACAGCGCAAAAGCCATGACCCTACCCCAACCTGAATATTCAGTGTCATAGAAAACAATCGCAGGCCGCTCCAGCTCCTACACTGAGAGACGCGGCTGCGAAGATAGCGTTGCCAAAACGCCCCGGAGCCAGCACTTTCAAGCGACGTTCGAGCCCGATATCTGCTGCCCACAGGAGCCAAGCATGCCCGCAACCGTTCTGGTACTGGTTGAAACCATCAATGATTACCTGCCGATCCTCGAACATCAGGGTTTCCACCTGATCCTTGCCCCGACCCCCGCCGAGCGCGCCGAAGCCATCAGCCGCCACGGCACCCGGATCGATGCCGTTCTGACCCGCGGCCCGCTGGGCCTGTATACCGACGAAATTGCCGCCCTGCCTAACCTGAAGATCATCTGCGTGATCGGCGCCGGCTATGAAATGGTCGACCTGCAAGCGGCCGCCAACCGAGGCATCGCTGTCACCAATGGCGCCGGCGTCAATGCCTCGTCCGTGGCCGACCACGCCATGGCCCTGCTGCTGTCACTGGTGCGTGATGTGCCGCGCTGCGATGCCGCCGTGCGCCGGGGCGAGTGGCCAAAAATCATGCGCCCGTCCCTCGCCGGCAAACACTTGGGCATTCTCGGCCTCGGCGCTGTCGGCATGGCCATTGCCAAGCGCGCCGCCGCAGGCTTCGACATGCGTGTGTGCTACCACAACCGCCAGCATCGTAGCGACGTGCCCTACGACTTCTGTTCGACCCCCACGGAACTGGCACGCGCCTCGGACTTCCTGATCGTCGCCACCCCTGGCGGCCTTGGCACCAAACACCTGATCAACCGCCAGGTACTCGACGCGCTCGGGCCGAAGGGCTTTCTCGTCAACATTGCCAGGGCCAGCGTGGTGGCGACCGCCGACCTGATCACCGCACTGGAACAACGACGGATCGCCGGTGCCGCGCTGGATGTATTCGATGCCGAGCCGCAGGTGCCGGACGCCCTGAAAGTCCTGAACAATGTGGTCCTCACACCCCATGTCGCCGGCCTGTCGCCAGAAGCGACCCAAGGTACCGTGGAGTTGGTGGGCAAGAATCTGGTGGCGTTTTTCGCCGGTCAACCGGTGCTGACACCCATCGAGCTGCCGCTGCCGAGCGTCAATGTGCGGGTCCATTAAAGGACGCCGAGCAGTGTCCACAGTCGGCGGGACTCGGCGTCGGCGCTGATCAACTCACCCAACAACTCGCTCAACGGCTTGTTGCCCCACTCCACGCCTCGTTTAATCAGATACGGCACGGGGCTGTGGGGCTCGGTACGCGACAGATAGTCGGCAATGACCAGAAGTTGCCGATAAGCTTCCTCGCGACTGGCCGGCTCGCGAAACACCGGTGGTACTGGCGTTGCAGGTGAGTCGGGCTGCGGTTGCACCCTTGCGGCCGGTGCAGCGTCTACGGAAGGTGGGGCTGGCTGTCTTGGCTGCATGGCGATGAACTCCCGAACCAGCGTCAACAACGCTTCAATGATGTCTTGCAAGGGGCGAAACCCCGGCCCCTGATCGCCAAGTTGCTGATCGCTCCAGTCCTGGAGCCGCTGCAGTTGTTGCAGACTGAGCTGCAGGTTGTCCTGTTTGCGCAACCAGGAGGACAAAGGCGCTGCGCGGACCTGCTCGACGAGTTTTTTCTGTTCGCTGCGCGCGTTTTCCGCCGAAGCCTTGGCTCCCTTGCTGTCGTTGCCCTGGACCTGTTGCAGCTGCAAGCGTCGCCAACTGTCGAGGCAAAAAGCCTCGAACTCGCTGTTGCCGGACTCGAACAGTGGCACCCGGGTCAACAGCACTTCACTGTAGCGCCGCACCAGCCATTCCAGAGGAATCACTCGCCAGGACTGATCGCCGTCCTCGGCCTGTGGGTGAAGCTGTTGCGGATAGCGTTCACACAGCCCGGCCACCAGCGCCAGACAGTCAGGCAATCCCTCAAGCCCGGACTGATGCAACCAGGCTTCCCCCAGCCAGGCGCTGAGCATCAGATCCTTGCTACGCTCGCGCAACAGGCTCGTCGCCAGCGCTTCCACCTCTGTCCATTGCGCCCGTTTGATCGACGATTGCCATACTCCGGTGGGCAGGCTGGTGTCGTCCTCGCGGCGCATTTCACGCAACAGGTCGAATTCACGCTCGTAGCGCAGATCCTGCCCACAGGGAGCCTCGGTGCTGATCGGTTCCAGCAGTTGGCTGATCCGTTGCGACAGTGACGTTGATGGCAGGCTCACAAGCCCTCCTCCTGCAGCGAATTGACGGCGGTTGTCCCCGTGAACGCAAATGGCGAACGCGGAGCCCGGGTTGGCGGCGGTTGAATCGACAAGGGCAACTTCGAGCCTTGGCTCATTAGCGACAGGCGGACAAACATCAGGGTTTGTCCGGAGGTTACGTTGGGTTGTGCCGTGACCGGCAGGCGCAAGCTCAGCGGGAACTCCGTGTAGTCCACGTTCGGCTGGCGCTGTACGGAAAAGTGCGTGCGCATCAGGCGCAACAACGACCAGGGACCGCTGTACTCCCAAGCAGCCTCCAGGTCGCGCACGACCAGGGTCGGTTGCAACGGATCGTTGGCCGGGCGCTGGGAGCCATTGCGTGCCCAACGCAAGGTCAGGCGGATCGGCTGGCCGACCATCCAGCGCAGGTTCGGTTGCGGTTCACCGGGGTAGCTGACCTGCTGGTTGCCAGCGATCAGGCTCCAGGCAATCACCTGATCGGCACCCCGCTCTTCATCACGATCGGTACGCCAGCGCACATCCATTTCAACCCCGAGGATGCCGCTCTTGTCCCGAAGGAACATCGGCCCCAACCAGGTGCTGGCCTGTTTCAGGCGGTTGAGAAAATCCTCGGCGGCCAGTCGTTCGGGGGTCTGGTTCAGTTGCAAGCCGGCCTGGGCCACCGGCAGGCGCTTGTCGATCAATTCCAGCAAATGCTGCACTCGCGCCGGGTCGGCATCCGCGACCTGCAAGCCATTGGCAAAGGGGAAGCGATCCGCCAGGTACTGATTGAAGTAATTGGCCAGGTCATTCCAGGCGGCTGAAGCCTGTTGCTGTTGCAGCCACTGGCAGCGCTGCATGGCGCTTTGCTGCAGATCAAGCGCACGCATCGCCAGGGTGCCGCGCCCACCGGACAGGCTGGCGGTTTGCAGGATCTGGCCGCAGGACCCGGTGTCCATGTCAATGAAATCGCGGCTGACCAATTGCTCGATCTGCGCCGGCGAACTGGCCGGGTTCTGATCCTTGTACTTGAGCAGTTCATCATTGAGTGCGCTGAACTGCGTCACGCGTTCGTAATCCAGCGCTGGCAGGTTCTGTTGCTGCGTCTTGAGCCACTCCAGCGCCGAGGTGCGGCGTTCGGTGATGCCGAGCATGGTGTTGAACTGCTGTTTGAGGGTCAGTTTCAATTCCTGCACATCGCTGGCGCCAAACAGTTGCAAGCCGAGGTTCTTCGAGCCGTCCCACTGACTGATTTGCGCGCGCCCGCCGAACAGCGGCTGCGCCACCACTTCATTCAGGCCATCGGTAATCTGCGCCATGGCACGGCGGTTCAGGGCACTTTGCAAACGGGTAGCGAGGTCGCTGCGGCGCACTTCGACAAAGGCTTTTTGCAGCGCGATCGCCTGGGGGGCCTGCACATTGAATACGCCATAGGCGTGAGTGTGGTCATTATGATTCTTGATGCTCTGCCACATGGCCTTGGCCACCGCGCCTTCGGCAGCCTGCATCAGGGCGCCGCGATAATCCGCCGGGATACGTGGCAACTCTTCGGCGACGTAGCTCTTGTAGCTGGCAAAGTAGTTCAGTGCCGCGTTGAGGTCATCGCCATCGACGTTTTCTCCCTGCATGGCCACGTCATCCGACTGATCCGAGTGCATCGCCAGGGAAACGAAGTCACGCTTGAACAACGCCTGCACCGCGTTGTCCAGTTGCACCACATGCTCCTGCAACACCAGTTGCCCACCGCCCTGCTGCGCCAGCAGATTGCCCCGTGCCCCCAACTGTGCGATCCATTGGTCACGGAAACGCTGTTGCAAGGTCGACGCTTGCAGCTCCAGGCGCTGTTCCACCTGCGGCCCAAGCAAGGCACTCTGGCGCACCTTGTTCATCATTTCCTGATAACCCGGTACCAGGTCCTGCCCCTTGCCCCGGCCCCACGCGGAGTTGGTCAGGCCGATCTGCGCTTGCAGGTCATCCACCAGGCCACGCAAGTCTTCGAGTTCGGTCAGGGAGTTGCCGCTGCCGGCTTCCAATTGTTCCAGGTGCAACTTGAGGTAACCGGCCTGACGTACGAAGTTGTCGGCCAGAAAGTATTGATCCAGCCAGCGCTCCATGAGCCCGGAGAAGTTCTCCTCGACCAGCGCCCGGTCCATGCTCAGGTCCAGGGCCTTGAAATCGGTGTCGAACAACAAGCGGTTGTAATAATTGGCGTGCCGCAGCGTGCCGGCATTGAGGTTCAGCGACAGGGCGTTGTTGCTCAGCTGCACCAGATCTTCAAGTGGCGCCTTGGGGCTGTTCAGGGCCTGGCTGAACCACTGGTTCTGTTGCTCAAGGCTGACCGCCAGCGACACCAGCTCGGTGGCCTTGACGTAGTTCTGCCACTGGGCCGGGTCCTCGCTTTCCACATTGCCACGGCGTTCGGTGTTACGGATGGATTTGAGTTGGGTCATCTCGGACGTCAGCAGCGCCTGCAGCGGAAGCAACAAATGACGCCGGGACGTCTCACGCAGCTCGCTCTCCAGTCGTTCATCCAGCGAGGAGAACCAGGACGTGGGATATGCCACAGAGGTGAATGTCCAGCGCGGCGCCTTTTCCAGCACCCGCCAGAAACTCTGGACATTGCGCCGCGTCGGCTCCAGCCAGTGATTATCGTCAGTCACCACCACAAAGTTCTTCTGCGCCGCTTGCATGTGGCGCGCCAGCTCATGGGCGTCTTTTACCGACTGCTGCCAGACCCACACCATGCATCCCGCCCAGATCACGCCGATCACCAACGACACCGTGACAGCCAGACGCTGCCAGCGTTGGCGCAGGCGCAAAAGGCGAGGCACCACCTGCGCCAGGCCGCGCTCGGCCACCACTCGCTGACGCCACAACTGGCGGATAAACGCGTTCTGTTGCAAGTCGCTGTCGTAGGCTGAAAAGCTATCGGGCGCTGCATCCGCCGGCTCGTTCGCGGTGAAGTAAATGCCGCGAAAGCGTGGCGCCTCGCCTTGAGAGTTACCCTGGAACACTGGTTCCAGAAGGGTTTGCAAGGGTCGGCGCAAGGTTTCGAATCGCTCCGGCAAAGCATACAGGTCACTGCTCAGCTGCCCGGACAAGGCACCGATCTCAATGATTGACTCCGACAGTGCCCGGTACACTTGATCCAGCGCAGTATCCGTGTTCTGCGATTGCCAGGCCGCGTCCGGACCAAACGGCGAAGACCATCCCAGCGTGCGCTCTCGGGCCTCTTGCGGCAGGGCCGAGATCAGTTCCTGAAACCCCGGCAACTCTTCCAGACCGGTCACCACCACATACACCGGCAAGCTCAGCCCGAACCGTTGCAACAGGTCGATAAACCGCCGACGCGCTTCGAGTCCCAGGCTGGCGGCCTGTTCAACATTGCTCAGGCGACTGACCGGCACTGTCCAAATCACGCCGTCCAGCGGCCGCTTGCTGCGCAGGCGCAAGATCAAGCCCAACAGCCGCCACCAGCCACCGCGTTGCCGTTTAATCGCTTCATCCGGCAAAAACAGCGCCTGGGGAACGACCAGCACAGCGCCATCGGAATCCGACCACCAACGTCCAAACCACGCGGGTTTGTCCGTGGGTTGCAGCTGCCACCGACGGCACAATTGCGAGCCCTGGGTTTCGTTGCCGAGCATCAGCAGCCAAGGCATCTGGTAGCGATCCTGAATGCCCTGCTCCTGCTCCATGGCACGCACGGCCATATAGAAACTGCGAATCGCCGCGCCGCTCTGCGTGCGCCACCACCACAACGCCAACAGCACAACCGCCAGCAGCAATACCCCCACGACGATCAACGCCACGATCGCCAAGGGACTCATTCGCCTTGCTCCGCGGCAACGTCAGACAGCTGCAATACCGGTTCAAGCTCCTGGCTGATATCGCGCCAGAACAACTGCCCCATGCCCGTCAGCAATATCACCATCCCGAGGATGCCCAACCCCAGACGCAAGCCGTCGGGCAATGACAGCCGCACCGGCAACTGCACCGGCGCAACGAGCGCCGGCTGTTGCAGCCTGGCGCTGACATCGTCGTAACCGGCCTCGTGTTGCCAGGCGAAGGTGTACAGTGCCAGCCGCCATTTTTCATGCTGCACCTGACTTTGCTCGCCGCGCAGACGCCCCTGGAATCCGAGAATCAGGCATTGCAAATAGACATTGGCCAGGTCGCGGGTGGTGGAAACCTGTTCGTCCAGCAGCGCCTTGATCGCCAGCGGCAACTGCTCACCCGCCTGGCGACTGGCGTAGAGCCGCGACTCCAGGGGTTTTTCCTGCCAAGCCGCTTGCCCCGGCCACGAAGTGAACAACAGCGTTTCATCGATCAGCGCCACGAAGGCATAGACCAGCGCCTTGACCTGATCGGTGGCGGCGTCACCGACCCGGGCAAACGCCGTACGCCACAGACGCTGGGAGGCCTGGGTCGACATTTCGACGACCGCCTCCACCAGGGAATCGTCTTCACTGTCCTTTGGCAACTCGTTCCAGGCCTGGAACCATTGCTGCCAGGCATCGCGAAAAGCGCTGCTCAACGGTGCATCCTGAAGGCCTCGTGTACCCTTTGCGCTGAGTTGCGACATGCCACGCCCCTTCCCTGATCACGCCTCTTCGTTGGCCTGAGCGACAAACAACACCACTTGCCACGGACTGCCGGCCAGCTTCGAGGCCGGTGCCGCGATCACCAGTGGCAGCTGCGCATCGAACCATTGACCTTCGGCCGTCACCACGAACAAACGGGTGTCGTCGCCGACGCTGTAGGCCACTTGCTCATTACGACTCATGGCCTGCTGCGACAAGCCACTCATGCGCTGGCGGCCGAGCAGCGCAATGTGCGGCGCCGAGGCGATAATCGCCCCGCGCAGCCACTCGCTCGCCGCCTGTTCGCTGGTGCCGTTGGGCATGCGCAAGCCGATGACCAACCGTTGGCTCGGTCGATCGTCGGGCAATTGAATCGTAAACATCTGCTCGCTGCGATCGAAGTTCAGGCTGCGATAGCCGGCGCGGATCAGCTCCAGTGTCTTCTCCAGCCAATCGAGTACCTGCTCGTAGCCGCGTTGCAACTCAAGAAAATCCAGGGGAGCAAACGCCGGCACCCCGGCCAGCGGATCGAGGGCCGCCCAGGCACCGGCCATTCCGAGCAGTTGACCGTATAGTCCTTGCGGCGTCGCCAGGCGATTGTTCAGCGTGCCTTCGACTTCCGGCAGACGCGCCCAGAGTGCGGTCAGTTGCCGGCGAATCTCCAGCGCATCGTCCTGATTGCCGGCCTGCTGCGCCTGACGCAGACGCCCGGCGAGGAACATGCACTTTTCCCGCGCCCGGCCACACAGCCCGGTCACTCGCCGCCCCAGCACCGACTCGGGCAACAGGCAAGGCGTGGGAGGCGTGTAAGGCAACGCGAGGAAGCCGCCACCCTCCTTGCGGACTTTCAGCAGCGGCAGACAGATCGAGTCAGCCTTGTTCAATTGCGTGCACAGTCGTGGGTTCGGCCGCCAGACGGTGATCGACTCCGGGTATTCGCCGCTGGTCAGATCCGGCAGTGCCTCCCCAACCACCGATTGCAGGCGCCCCTTGAGCGGCAGCAACTGACCGGCACGCCACAACGGGCTGATCGCCAGGTAGACCGTGACCGTGGCATCGTCGGTGGCGTTGACCGCCTCGCCGATATCCAGCTCCAGCATCGGCCCCACGCCGGCTTGAATGTTGACCGGCAAGCCGTCGGGCAAGGTCGCCTGAAGCTGCAGCACTCGCACCAACCCGCCGCTCAAGGCCGAAGAATCGAATTCGACCCGGTTCACGCCCCAGAACCACGGATTGCAGGCTTGCGCCAGATGCGCCACCAGTGCTTCGGCCCGCAACCCTTGCAACTGAAAATGCTGAGGTAGCAATTGCATGCCTTCATGCCAGCAAACCGCGTCAGGTAGCAGACTCATAGATTCCCTTCGACGTCCTTGGGTGCCGCACACACCGCGGCTGGCGCTGTTACTGCGAGGGAGCGTTACTGACCAGGTTCATCTCGCGACTGTCGAACTTGAGCCAGGCGTCGCTCTGATCATCCAGGCGCAACCGATGCGCTCCGGGAGTGTTATAGCTGGCGAAGACCAAAAGTCCAGCCGCCCGCTTGCCCTCCAGGGGAAAGGGTTGACGATCGATGAACTGGCCTGGCACCAACTCCAGCCCCCACACCGAGATCAGCTGACGATAGTCGCGCTGGAACTGCTCGCGCTCGGCGAACCATTGCCGGGCAGTGATGCCGGATAATTGCTTGAGCAGGTCAGGATCGTTGACCGCGATGAAGTCCACGGCGATCGGTGTGTTGTCGTTGGCCCGTGGAGCGACATCCAGGGTCAGGCTGTCGAGGTCGACCCGTGGCCCGAACAGCGAACACCCGCAGAGACTCAAGAGCAAGGCCGCGGCAAACACTCGTGCAAACAAAATGAATTTTCCTTTTCGCTGGTCAGTCCGAATTTGTTTTCGCTTGCATTTTTATAGACCTGTTCTAGCGTCTTGGGTAGTTCGGCGCCCCTGCCGAATGTGGAAGGTTTGTCAAAGGAACGACAGGTCCATCTGCCACCCTTTCTAACCTACGGTCCAGTAAGGGAAAGCGATGAGCGGGCCACCCCGATGCATTGCGCCCGCCTCATGCTTCGGAGTCAGCCACCATGGCAGAAAGTACTCAGCACAAACTCGACCGGGTTCGCCCGCCCAGAGTGCAAATCACTTACGACGTAGAAATCGGCGACGCCATCGAAAAAAAGGAGTTGCCGTTGGTGGTGGGTATTCTTGCCGACCTCTCCGGCAAACCCCTTGAGCCCCTGCCCAAACTGAGTGAACGACGCTTCACCGAAATCGACCGCGACAACTTCAACGAAGTGCTCTCCTCGATCACTCCGCGCGCCACCTTGCAGGTCAACAACACCCTCAGCGGCGACGACAGCAAGCTCAACATCGAGCTGAACTTCAAGCACATCGACGACTTCGACCCGGTCAAGGTGGTCGAGCAAGTGACCCCGCTGCGGCGGCTGTTCGAAGCCCGCCAGCGCCTGCGCGACCTGCTGACCAAACTCGACGGCAACGATGATCTGGACAAGCTGTTGCGCGACGTCATCGCCAATACCGAGGGCCTGCAGGAAATCAAATCGGCCCGCCCGGACACCGCCGCGCCCGCCGTCGACACCGACGCCGAAACCCCGGCCGAACCGCAAGCCTGATCGCTCAATCATTCAGGGAGACTCCGTCATGCCCGCCACCGCCTCAAGCCAAGCCAGCGATAGTACGACCCAGACTTTATCCCTGCTCGACCGCATCATCGCCGAAGGCCGCATGGCCCATGACGATAGCCAGCAGGATTACGCCCGCGACATGCTCGCGGAGTTCGCCACCCAGGTACTCGACGAAGGCATGGCCATCGACAAGGACACCGTGGCGATGATCAACGACCGCATCAGCCAGATAGACGAGCTGATCAGCGCCCAGCTCAACGAAGTGCTGCATCATCCAGACCTGCAGAAACTCGAAGCCTCCTGGCGCGGCCTGCACTTGCTGGTGCAGAACACCGAAACCAGTTCGCGGCTGAAACTGCGTTTGCTCAATGTCACGCAGAAAGAGCTGCAGAACGACCTGGAAAAAGCCGTCGAATTCGACCAGAGCGCGTTGTTCAAGAAAATCTACGAAGAGGAATACGGCACCTTCGGCGGCCACCCGTTCAGCCTGCTGGTGGGTGACTACACCTTCGGCCGGCATCCCCAGGACATCGGCTTGCTGGAAAAGCTGTCGAACGTCGCCGCCGCTGCCCACGCCCCGTTCATTGCCGCCGCCAGCCCGCGACTGTTCGACATGAACAGCTTCACCGAACTGGCCGTGCCGCGTGATCTGTCGAAAGTCTTCGAAAGCCAGGAACTGATCAAGTGGCGCTCGTTCCGCGAGAGCGAGGATTCGCGCTACGTGTCGCTGGTGCTGCCGCACTTTCTCCTGCGCCTGCCATATGGCCCGGAAACCTCGCCGGTGGAAGGCATCAACTACGTAGAAGACGTCAACGGCACTGATCACAGCAAATACCTGTGGGGCAACGCTGCCTGGGCCCTGTCGCAGCGAATCACCGAAGCCTTTGCCAAATACGGTTGGTGCGCGGCGATTCGCGGCGCCGAAGGCGGTGGCGCAGTGGAAGGCTTGCCGGCGCATACCTTCCGCACCAGTTCAGGCGACCTGTCGCTCAAGTGCCCAACCGAAGTGGCCATCACTGACCGCCGGGAAAAGGAACTCAACGACCTCGGTTTCATCGCCCTGTGCCACAAGAAAAACAGCGACATCGCCGTGTTCTTCGGCGGCCAGACCACCAACAAGTCCAAGGTCTACAACACCAACGAGGCCAATGCCAACGCGCGGATCTCGGCGATGTTGCCCTACGTACTCGCCGCGTCGCGCTTCGCCCATTACCTGAAGGTGATCATGCGCGACAAGGTCGGCAGTTTCATGACCCGCGACAACGTCCAGACCTACCTCAACAACTGGATCGCCGACTACGTGCTGATCAACGACAACGCGCCACAAGAGATCAAGGCGCAGTACCCGTTGCGAGAAGCCCGGGTAGACGTCACCGAAGTCGCCGGCAAGCCCGGCGCCTATCGGGCCACGGTGTTCCTGCGACCGCACTTTCAGCTTGAAGAGCTGACCGCGTCGATCCGACTGGTCGCCACGTTGCCGCCACCGGTTGCAGCCTGACCCGCCATGCTCCCGCCGGAGATTCCGGCGGGGCTTTCCTTTATCTAGCGCGAAAACCTTCTGGAGTTACATGCGATGGATGCAATCATTCTCGACCTCGGCGGTGACATCAAAGGCGACAGCCTGCTCGAGGGCTACACGGACAAGATCGAAGTCATGTCCTACAGCCACAACGTCGCGATGCAAGTGACCAACGATGTCAGCAACTCGGAGCGCACCTCCGGCAAGCCGCACATCGGCGAGTTCACCCTGACCAAATTCGTCGACAGCTCGACCCCTTCCCTCAACGAATACTGCTGCGCCGGCAAGCCGATCCCGGAAGCCAAGATCACCATCGGTCGTAACGCTGCCGAAGGCAGCGGTAAGCTGATGCCGTTCATCATCTACACACTGACCAACGTGGTGCTGTCCAACGTCAGCGTCAGCGGCGGCACTGGCGGTAAACCGGTGGAAACACTGTCGCTGAACTTCACCAAGATCAAGTGGGAACTCACGGCGCAAAAAGACGACGGTACCAAGGAAGGCACGGCCGCCTCGACCTGGGATATGGCCGCCAACAAGTTGGTCAAGTAAGCGGGCGCGGCGGCCATGTCAGGCACCGGCATACTCCCCCCGCTGTTCGAGCGCCTGGCCTCAAGCGAGACGGATACCGCGCAGGTGTTCGATCGCCAGGACCTGCTCGACTCGGTGCACACGGAGTTGCTGCGCCTGTTCAACACCCGCCGTGGACCACGGACGCTGACCTCCCCGCCAAGCATTCTCGACTACGGCATCGCTGACTGGACCGCCCTGCAACAGCAGCGCAGCGATGACCGACGTCAGTTGACGCGGGAAGTCCGCGCGGCCATCGAGCATTTCGAACCGCGCCTGTTGCTGGGTGAAGTTCAGATCAATCCGTTGCCGGGGCAACTACAGCAACTGAGCATTCGCCTGCTCGGTCAATTGCGCAGCGGCCGTCAGCACTGGCCGGTGGCGTTTGTCATCGAACAGACCGGCGAGGGTCTGGAGGTGCGCCATGAGCGACTCGATTGACCCGCAACTGCTCGACTATTACCAGCGCGAACTGACCTGGCTGCGACACGCCGGGAGCCAGTTCGCCGAGCGCTACCCAAAGGTCGCCCGGCGCCTGGAGCTGTCGCCGGACGAGTGCCCCGACCCGCATGTCGAACGCTTGCTGGAAGGCTTCGCACTGTTAGCGGCGCGCTTGCAACGGCGGCTCGATGACGATTACGCCGAATTCAGCGACGCCCTGCTTGAACAACTCTACCCATTGGCCATGCGTCCGCTGCCGTCCTGCGCAATCGTGCAGTTCGAACCCGATCCGAGCAAAGGCAAGCTCGATGAGGGTTATCCGTTACCCCGGGACACACCGTTGTTCGTCACCACCAGCAAAGGCGAAAGCATTCACTTTCGTACCAGTGCGGCGGTGCGGTTGTGGCCGGTGGAAATCACCGAAGCACTGTTGCTGGGCAGCGATGAAGCCCAGGCACTGACCGGCGTGATGCAGGCCCGTTCGGCACTGCGTCTGAGCCTGCGCTGCCTGGGGGAAACCCGCTGGGAAGATCTCGGTATCGAACAGTTGCGGGTGCACCTGGCTGCATCACCGGTGACCAATGCCTGCCTCTATGACCTGCTCGGTGCCCATGCGGTCAGCGTCCTCGCGGGGCCACCGGGCAGCGTTCCGAAGGCCTTGCATGGACTACCGAAAATCGTCGGTTTCGCCAGTGAGGAAGTGCTGCTGCCGGACGAAGACGGCGTGCATCCCGGCATGCGCCTGCTGGCTGAGTATTTTGCGTTCCCGGAGAAATTCAATTTCTTCGACCTGCCGCTGGCCGGTGCCACCAGCACCGATCAGACGCTGTTCCTGTACATCGCCTTCGATCGTGCCCCGGCCAGCCGCTTGCCGCTTCAGGCTAGCGATATTGCCCTGGGTTGCGCCCCGGTCATCAACCTGTTCCCGCGCACCTCGGAACCGCTGCGCCCGGACGGCACCCGCAGCGAGTATCGATTGATCGCTGACAGTCACCGGGAAAACAGCGTCGAAATCCACAGTATCCGCACCCTGCGTGCCAGCTCCGCCCAAGGCGTGCAGCGCGTGCCCGCCTATTACGGCAACCAGCACGGTGGCGCAGAGCGTCAGCGCTATTGGCATGCGCGACGGGTCAGCGCATTGACCCCCAATCGCTTGGGCAGCGACTTGCTGGTAAGCCTGGTGGACGCACGACTCAATCCACTCACTGATCTGTTCGACTACAGCCTTACCGCCGACCTGCTCTGCACCAACCGACACCTGGCGCAAAGCCTGCCGGCCGGTACCCCATTGGGTTTCGAACGGCCGGGACCGGTGGCCTGGGCGAGATTGCGCAATCCACCCAGCGCCCAGAGTCTGCCGCAACTGGACGGTGAGTCGCGCTGGCGGCTGGTGTCGCAATTGACCCTCAATCATTTGTCGCTGGTCGAAGGTCCGCAGGCGCTGGACGCCCTCAAGGAAATCCTGCAGTTGCACAACCTGCGCGATGAGGCCTCGGCCTTACGCCAGATTCAGGGCCTGCTGGGCCTGGGTTGCGAGCGGGTGATCGCCCATATCGGCGAAGACGCCTGGCGCGGGTGGCGCAATGGACTGGAAGTGCGCCTGCAACTCGACCCGCAGCATTTCGTCGGCAGCAGCGCCGTGTTGTTTTCGGCGGTGCTGGCGCAGTTCTTTTCCCTGTATGCCACGGCCAACCGCTTCGTGCGCACGGTGCTGGTGCAGTCCGACAAGGAGGTCAAGGCATGGCAACCCCAAGCCGGCATGCCCCTGTCCCTCTGAGCCTGAGCCAACGCTTGCGCCGCGATCCGCAGGCGTTCGAGTTATTGCAGGCATTGTTATTGCTGGAGCGCGAACACCCGCAAGCCGTGACGCTGGGCAACGGCAGCGCGCCCCAGGCCGAAGCCTTGCGCTTGCGCGGGCCGTTGACGCCGCTGTTCGCCGCCAGCCAGATCGAAAGCCTGAGTGAAACGCCCGGCGAACTCCCGGTTCTGAGTACCCCGGTGTTTGGCCTCGGCGGCCCCGACGGCCCCCTGCCCTACGCTTATCAGGAATGGTTGCAGCAGCGGGCGCGGGCCAGGGATCACGCACCGGCCGAGTTTCTCGACCTGTTCCAGCATCGGTTGTTGAGCCTGCTGTACAAAGTGATGCGCAAACACCGGGTCGCCGTGGGTTTCACCCCGCCCGGCGCCTCCCCAGTACACGCGCAATTGCGGGCGCTGACCGGTCTGCTGCCCAAGGCCTTGCAGGAGCGCCAGGCCGTTGCCGACAGCGCCGTCCTGGCGTGCAGTGCCTTGTATGCCGATGGCCGTCGTTCACTGGCCGGTTTTGCCGCCATCGTGCGCGAGCAATTCGAATTGCCGGTGCAACTCAGTGCCTATGAAGGGGCCTGGCGCGAAATCCCGCCGGCCAGCCGCAGTCGACTGCAACCGGGTGGCCGCAACCTGCAACTGGGTCGCAACGCCGTGGCGGGCACACGGGTGTGGGATGAACACGCCGGGATCCGCCTCACGCTCGGCCCGCTGAGCCCGGCGCAAGCGGCACGCTTTCTGCCGAACGGTGAAGCCCACCCGCCACTGGCCAGCCTCAGTGCCCTGTATTTCGGCCCGGACCTGGACATCACTCTGGTGCTACTGGTACGCGGTGCCGGACCTCTGAAACTCGGTCGCGACGCTGCGCCCCTGCTCGGCTGGAACGGCGGTTTGCATCGCCAGAGCAGCCTCGCCGTGCAACGCATCGAAACCCGCCTTCGTCAGCTGGAGATCACCTGAACATGGAACTCGCCAGCCTCATCGGACGCCTCAACCCGGACAACCGCCGCGCCCTCGAACGGGCGGCGCAACGCTGCCTGCAACGGGGCCATCACTACGTCGAAATCGAACACTTGCTGCTGGAGTTGCTGGATATCGAGGGCGGTGATTTTACCTTGCTGCTGCCGCGCTTCGGTCTGGAGCGCGACGCCCTGAGTGCCGAAATCAACAAGGCGCTGGAGTTGTTCAAGTCCGGCTGCACCCGCACACCGGCGCTTTCCACCCATACCCTCGGCCTGCTGGAGGACGCCGTAGTCCAGGCCAGTGTGCTGGGCCTGGACAGTATCCGTTCCGGCCTGTTGCTGTTGGCACTGATCGACCGCGACGAGCGCCGCAGCTTGCTGCTCAACAGCGCGTCATCGCTGCTGCGCATTCCCCGTGAAGCCCTGCGCGCCAACCTGCTGGAGTGGACGGAAAAGTCACGGGAACATGTGGGCATTGTGCGCGCTGTCGCCAAGGACAGTGCACAACCCAAGCAAGACCCGGTACTCGATCAGTACACCCAAGACCTGACCGCCGACGCCCACGCTGGACGCATCGACCCGATCGTCGGTCGCGATGGCGAAATCCGCCAGTGCATCGACATCCTGCTGCGGCGCCGGCAGAACAACCCGATCCTGGTCGGCGCACCGGGCGTCGGCAAGACCGCCGTGGTCGAAGGACTGGCCCTGCGCATTGCCGCCGGCGATGTGCCTCCGTCGCTGCAGGACGTCACCTTGCGAGTACTCGACCTTGGCCTGTTGCAGGCCGGAGCCGGGGTCAAGGGCGAGTTCGAACAGCGGCTCAAAGGGGTGATCGACGCCGTGCGCAGTGCCGAAAAACCGATCATTCTGTTTATCGATGAAGCCCATACCCTGATCGGTGCCGGTGGTGCCGAGGGCGGCAGTGATGCGGCCAACCTGCTCAAACCGGCGCTGGCCCGTGGCGAGTTACGCACCCTCGCCGCCACCACCTGGCTGGAATACAAAAAATATTTCGAGAAAGACCCTGCCCTCGCCCGGCGTTTTCAGCTGGTGCAAGTCGAGGAGCCGGACGAAACCACCGCCGTGGAAATGCTTCGCGGAGTTGCCGCAAAACTGGAACAGCATCACGGCGTGCAGGTACTGGACGCGGCCATCCACGAAGCCGTGAAGCTTTCGCATCGCTACATCTCCGGGCGCCAGTTGCCGGACAAGGCCATCAGCGTACTCGACACCGCTTGCGCCCGGGTCGCCCTCGGCCAGCACGACGTACCGCCCCCGCTGGAGAGCCTGCGCCACCGCCAGCAGAGTCTGAAAGACGAAGTCGAACGCCTGCGCCGGGAACAGGCCACCGGGCTTGACCATCGCGAACGCATCACCGGGCTCGAGAGCGAATCACTGAGCAACGAACAGGCCATTCGCGAACTGGAAACCCGCTGGGGCGAAGAGCGGGTGGCGGTACGCGAACTGCTGGATACCCGTCGCGAACTGCTGGCCCTGAGCGAACGCGCCGACAGTGACAAACCTGATGAAGCCACCGACACCCGCATCGATCACCTGGCCGCCGAACTGCTGCGCCTGGAAGCCGGGCTCGACGCGATTCGCCAGGACGATCCGCTGGTGCCGGAGCAGGTCGATACCAAAACCGTGGCAGCGGTGATTGCCGGCTGGACCGGCATCCCGGTGGGCAAAATGCTCGCCGACGAAGCCCATGCCGTGCGCACCGTCGGCCAACGCATGGGGCAGCGGGTGATGGGCCAGAGCATCGCGCTGAACACCATCGCGCAACGCCTGCAAGCCTATCGTGCCGGGCTCACCGACCCGCAGAAACCGGTCGGCGTGTTCCTGCTCGTCGGCCCCACCGGTGTCGGCAAAACCGAAACCGCCTATGCCCTGGCCGATGCGTTGTACGGCGGCGAGCGCAACCTGATCAGCATCAACCTCTCGGAGTACCAGGAAGCGCACACCGTCAGCCAGCTCAAAGGCGCCCCACCCGGTTACGTTGGCTACGGCAGCGGCGGCGTCCTCACCGAAGCGGTACGGCGCAAACCCTATTCCGTGGTGCTGCTGGACGAAATCGAAAAGGCCCACCCGGACGTGCTCGAAGCCTTCTACAACGTCTTCGACAAAGGCGTGATGGAAGACGGCACCGGGCTGGTGGTGGACTTCAAAAACACCGTGATGCTCGCCACCAGCAACATTGGCGCTGAGTTGCTGCTCGACACGCCGGTGGCGCAGCTCGGCACCGACGCCTTCAACGAAGCCTTGCACAAGGTGTTGCTGCAAGCGTTTCGCCCGGCCTTTCTGGCGCGCATGACGGTGGTGGCGTACCGACCGCTGGATGAGACGACACTGGAAGCGATTGTGTTGGCGAAGCTGGAAAAACTGCGCGGGCGCTACAAGGCTGCGACCGGCAAACAGTTTGAGTTTGATGCCGGGATTGTGCAGGCGGTCTTGGCCAAATGCAGCGCGGCCGGGGCGCGGGATGTCGAGAATGTGTTGATGACGCAGGTGACAGGGAAGTTGGCGGAGTGGGTGTTGGAGTAATACTGGCAAATACCCGACCGACTCAGGCAGGAGCGCTCAGCTTCACTGGAGCACTTTTATTATGACCTTATTAGACTATCGACTTTAATACAGGACGGATAACAGCGAGGCCACTATGTTATTCATGCACAAAGGATCAGAACTTCGTATTTTCGACGGCGTCTATTCGGAAGATACGCCCAAAGGCAATGATGATAAATACTACTTAATTAAAGACAGAGAGTGCCTCGCGGTAATTTCACGATTCATGCAAGTGTGTAACGCCTTGAGCATCGATAAAAAGGATATTCCCAGCATGTTCAGGATCCTGATGAACTGGATGCGTTACTCCGATTATGACAGCGACAAAAAAACAATGTACGCCATGATGAGTAGCGACGGCATGGCTGCTCGAAAAAGAGAGGGGGTGGTTGCGCAGTTTCGTTACTACAACAATTACGTAGACCTGGCACTGGCCATCTACGGCGAATATACCTCGACACCCACACTCATTACGGAAACCGCACTCGCCGGTGACATACTCAGATCAAAAGGCATAGAAAAAATAATGGTAGTACTCTCCAAAAAGATCAACACCTATGCTGAAAACAATATTACCGAGACGGAGCGCGATAAGTTACTAAAGGAAAAGTACTCAACACTGCACGCCCCTTTGGATTGGAAAACCTGGACTGACTGCTACTGGACTCTGGACTCGGCAACCTTGTTGCCGTACTTATATGACATTACACATAACCTTGCCGGCACAATCAAATGGACGGAAACGCCCATGGATAACGGTCGTATTACCAAAGAAACAATGCGAGTCAATGTCGGCACACCTCGGGAAGACCATAATTGGACCGCCAGAGCACGCAGAAGCAATCTACCGATCTGGGCTGGCCCTTCATACACCACTCACCTGATGCTGAGCGTCGCCTTAAAAGCCGGGGCTAGAGAGGAAGAAATTCAGGCATTCGCTTATGTGATTTTTGCTTATTGGAATCAAATATATCCCGATACCGCAACACCGGTTCACAGAATGTTCGGGGTAATGACCGCGGCAGTAGAGTTTGGTGTAAACCCGTTAGCCAGTCTGCCAGAGAGTATGTATAACCAAGCGTTGTATTTCCTGGCCAGATTTCGCGTGGCCAGCTTATAGAATTGCGTTGAGGTTCTTGACTATCATCTTTGAGGTTACTCGATGCCTCGCTCTATCGACACTAACACCAGTCTTTCCCTGACCGCTGCATCGCTGGCGGCGCTTTATCCTGAGTCGATTTCCGGTGAAGAAGCCCTCAACCAGTTTGGCCAGCAAATCCTCAACGGCCTCACCGACGAATCTTCGCTGAACCTGACCACCACCATCGCCACCCATGTCACCACCACCCTGCACAACGACGCCCAAACCCGCCCACTGGACGCGCTGGTCGCCGAAATCCGCCAACTCCCCTCCGACGCAACCGCCGAGCGTTATCAGCTTGTTTTAAGGCCATGGCTCTGGTGGCTGACCCTGGCCAGCAACAACCGGGTGTTCCAGAACCTCAGCACCTCGGACATCGTCACCACGATTTTCAAGGCCCACGGCTTTACCGACTTCAAACTCTCGCTCACCGGTAGCTACACCCCGCGCGAGTATTGCGTGCAGTACGGCGAAACGGATTTCAGCTTTATCTCGCGACTGTTGCAGGACGAAGGGATTTTCTGGTTTTTCACCCACGAAGAAGGCAAGCACACGCTGGTGCTGGGCGACAGCAACGATGCGTTTGTGCCGATTCCCAACGGCCCCAAGGTCAATTACCTCGGTCAGCAATTGGGCGAGCGCGAGCTGCACGGTGTTCGCGCGGGCCAGGTTTGTGTACAGGCGGTGGCCGGGGTGTATCGAGCGACGGATTACGAATTCACCACCCCGACGACCTCGCTGTACGCCCAGGCCGAAGCGGTGGCCGGGCCACGCTCGCTGTATGAGCATCCGGGCGGTTACACCGCCAAGGCCCGAGGCGATGCGCTGACCAAACAGCGGGTGGACGGCTTGCGCAGCGAGGAGAAGCGGTTTGTCGGCGAGAGCGACTGCCGCTGGCTGGTCCCGGGGCATTGGTTCACCCTCGCCGGGCACGATGACTCGACGCTGAACATCGACTGGGTGGTGACCCGGGTGACCCATGACGTCAGCCATGAGAACTATCGGAACCGTTTCGAGGCCATCCCCAAGGCCACGCCCTTTCGTCCATCGTGCATCACGCCAAAGCCGCGAATGCATCCACAGACAGCGGTCGTGGTGGGCAAGTCCGGGGAAGAAATCTGGACCGACGAATACGGTCGAATCAAGTTGCAGTTTCCCTGGGATCGCGATGGCAAAAATGATGAGACCAGCTCGTGCTGGGTGCGCGTGGTGCTGCCCTGGAGCGGCAAGGGTTTCGGCATGCAGTTCGTGCCGCGCATCGGCCAGGAAGTGATCGTGACCTTCATCGACGGCGATCCGGATCGGCCACTGGTCACTGGTTGCGTCTACAACGGCGACAACGCCCTGCCCTACGCCTTGCCTGCCAATCAGACGCAATCGGGAATCAAGACTCAGTCGTCCAAGGGCGGCGGCGGGTTCAACGAGTTGCGCTTCGAGGACAAGAAAGACGCCGAAGAGGTGTTTTTGCAGGCGCAGAAAGACCTGAAGATCAACGTACTCAACGACACCACCGCCACGGTCGGTCACGACGAAACCCTGACGGTGCAAAACGCGCGCACCCGGACAGTGAAGGACGGTGACGAAACCGTGACCCTGGAGAAAGGCAACCGGAGTGTGACGATCCAGACCGGCACCGACAGTCTCGACGTCAAGGACAGTCGCACGGTGAAGGTCGGCGCCGACCAGAACCACAGCACCGGCGGCAATTACGAGCACAAGGTGACCGGCGATTACAGCCTGACGGTGGACGGCAACCTGACCATCAAGGTAAGCGGCACCCTGACCCTGCAAAGCGGTGGCAGTTTTACGATCAAGAGCGGCGCCGACCTGGCGGCCCAGGCCAGCACCTCGATCAGTCAGAAAGCCGGGACGTCGCTGAGCAATCAGGCCGGAACATCGCTGGAAAACAAGGCCGGCACCACGATGACCAACGATGCCGGCATCAGTCTGACCAACAAGGCAGCCGCTTCGCAGACCGTGGATGGCGGCGGCATGCTGACCATCAAGGGCGGTCTGGTGCAAGTCAACTGACAGGGAGCGCTTATGGCCATAACGCCGCTGGATGTGCAGCAGAACGATAAACAACTCAAGGGTCACTTGCTCGACGGACAACTCGACGGCGCGCTGCACATCAAGGAGGACGGTCGCGCCCAGGCCGATTTGCACTACAGCCAGGGCGAGCTGCAAGGCACGACCCTGCTCTATCACCCCAATGGCAAGCTCTCGGCGCAACTGCCTTACGTACAGGACAAACTGCAAGGCGTCGCCAGTTTCTACGCCCCCGAAGGCTGGCTGCAACGCAAGGCCTCTTACCGTCGCGGGCTGCTGGATGGCGAGGCCTTCAATTACTTCCCCGACGGACAACTGGCCGAAGTCGAGCTCTACCGCGATGGCGTTCGCGAGGGGCGCTACCAGCGTTTTCATCCCAATGGCAAACCGGCGGTGGAGGCCCACTATCTCAATGGGCAACTGATCGAGCCGGAACAAGGCTACGCCAGCGATGGGCGTCCGCTGGATGTCGAGGGCAAGCCGATCTCAAGGGTGCGTTGGTGGTTTCGGCGCTGGAACGATCCGGCACAGACCTGAATCTGTTGTGGTGACGGCTTGTACCTGCATAAATCAAGGAATGAGCATCTGCATCTGCCCCGGCATGACGATTTTGATCACCCCGGCCCAATTGCACATTAAGGTGCTGTTGGCATCCAGCGCCGGCATGCTCCCCAACAGCACGGTCGGCGGGCCTCCGGGAATCCATGGCGTTGCGGTGGCCGGGATGCACGGCATCGGCGTCAGCACCCCGAGTGCCGCGGCAGTCGCAGCAGCGACCGTCGGGTTGGCCAGGCTCATGCACATGCCGAACGTCGTGACATTCACCAGCGGAATGTGATCCATGATGTTCGCTGCCGGCAGCCCGCCAGTCAGCGTGCGGTTCACCGGCAGCACATTGAGTACCGCTGGCGCGGCGCCGAAGCTGCATTGCAGGGTGGCACTGGCGCACACTTGCGGACAACCCATTTCACACCTCTTTCCTGGAAACCATCAGCCCCTTTCAACCATAGCCCCCGAGACCGTTTCTCACACATCAGGAACGCTGATTATCCGGCAACACGCTAACCTATAAGACCGTGTCGCACTTGTGGCGCTCAAGGCGCGCCATTAGATTAGCCAATGATGTCTGGCCTCCAAAATAAGCAGAAGGGATAAGCATGGCGCTTACTGACCAGTCCACCCGTATCCGCTCCGGCGAAGAACTCGATGCCAGCCTGATCGATCCATACCTCAAGGCGCACATCCCAGGCCTCAGCGGCCTGCCGCAGATCAGCCAGTTTCCGGGCGGCGCGTCCAACCTCACCTATTTGCTCGAATATCCCGGACAGGAGTTCGTCCTGCGTCGGCCGCCGTTCGGCCACAAGGCCAAATCCGCCCATGACATGGGGCGTGAATTCCGTATCCTCAATCAATTGCGCGACGGCTTTCCGTATTGCCCGAAAGCCTATGTGCATTGCACCGATGAGTCTGTGATCGGCGCCGAGTTCTACGTGATGGAGCGGGTCAAGGGCATCATCCTGCGCTCCGAACTGCCACCAGAGCTGGGCCTCGATTCAGCGAAAACCGAAGCGCTGTGCAAGAGCTTCATCGATAAGTTCGTCGAACTGCACCGGGTCGACTACAACGCCTATGGCCTGGGCGACCTGGGCAAGCCCGAAGGTTATGTGGCGCGGCAGATCAAAGGCTGGAGCGATCGCTACGAGAAGGCCCTGACCCCGGATGCACCGCAGTGGGAAGCGGTGAAAGCCTGGCTCAATGACAAGATGCCGGCCGATCATCCGACCTCCAGCATCGTGCACAACGACTATCGCTTCGACAACGTGATCCTCGACCCGAACAACCCGATGCAGATCATCGGTGTGCTCGACTGGGAACTGACCACCCTCGGCGATCCGCTGATGGACCTGGGCAACACCCTCGCCTACTGGATCGAAGCCGGGGACCCGGCGCCGGTGCAACTGATGCGCCGCCAGCCAAGCCACGCACCGGGCATGTTGACCCGCCGCGAGTTCGTCGATTACTACGCCCAGCGCTCCGGCATCCAGATCGACAATTTCGACTTCTACTACACCTACGGCCTGTTCCGCCTGGCCGGCATCGTGCAGCAGATCTACTACCGCTTCTACCATGGCCAGACCCAGGACAAACGCTTCGCGCAATTCATTCACATGAACAAACTGCTGGAGCAGATGAGCCTGCAAGTCATCCAGAAGTCCGATCTCTGATCACGCCCCTGACTCCATAACAAGACTTTTCATAAGGGAACCCCATGTCCAAGACTCAGTTGTTCGACCTCGACGGCAAGATCGCTTTCGTCTCCGGCGCCAGCCGCGGCATCGGTGAAGCCATCGCCAAACTGCTGGCGCAGCAAGGTGCCCATGTGATCGTTTCGAGCCGCAAGCTCGACGGCTGCCAGCACGTGGCCGACGCCATCATCGCCGCGGGTGGCAAAGCCACGGCCATCGCCTGTCATATCGGTGAAATGGAGCAAATCAGCCAGGTCTTCGCCGGCATCAAGGAACAGTTCGGGCGCCTGGACATCCTGGTCAATAACGCAGCGACCAACCCGCAGTTCTGCAACGTGCTGGATACCGACCTGAGCGCGTTCCAGAAGACTGTCGACGTGAACATTCGCGGCTACTTCTTCATGTCGGTGGAAGCCGGCAAGCTGATGCGCGAGAACGGCGGTGGCAGCATCATCAACGTCGCGTCGATCAACGGCGTCTCGCCGGGTGTGTTCCAGGGCATCTATTCGGTGACCAAGGCTGCCGTGATCAACATGACCAAGGTGTTCGCCAAGGAATGCGCGCAGTTCGGCATCCGCTGCAACGCCCTGCTGCCGGGCCTGACCGACACCAAATTCGCTTCGGCACTGGTCAAGAACGAGGCCATCCTGAACACCGCGTTGCAGCAGATTCCGCTCAAGCGCGTGGCGGATCCAAGCGAAATGGCCGGTGCGGTGCTTTACCTGGCCAGCGATGCGTCGAGCTACACCACCGGCGTTTCGCTGAACGTCGATGGCGGCTTCCTGTCCTGATCTGATGGCCCCTTGTACGAGCGAGCTTGCTCGCTCGTACAAGGGTCGTGCTTGACCGAATTTACTGCGTGACACACCGGGTCACGGTGGTCTCCCGCGTCACTTGCCCTTCGGCCCGCATATCGCCCATTACCTGGGTGCTATCGGAAGCCTGACAAGTCGTTTCAGGCGGAGGGGGTGGCGCAGCGGGTGGAGGTGGCGGCGGACTGGAACAGCCACCGAGAATCACGGCGCAGAGCGCAACAGGGGTGAAAACGCGTTTCCCAAGACTTTTCATAGGATGACCCGCGATAAGTGATCGACAAGTTTGTGACAACAAAACACTGCCAAAAAGTTCACGGGTTGGTCACAGAAAAGCCGTTTTTGTGGGTTTTCCAGTCCGGTTTGTAGTCAAAACCGACAAAAACTAGCGCACCGGATCGGGTCGATGCAGGGTATTGCTCTGCAGTTCATAGCGCAGCTCCTCAATGAGGGTGACGACTGCTTCGTGGGTGTTGAGCGCTGACACCTTCAACCCGCTGACCACCAGGTCCACCTGCCCCGACACCGGATGGTAGAGCTTCACGGTCAACGAATGTTCGCCTGTGATGGTGCATTCGCAGGCCAGGGGAGAAAAGCTGCGCTCAAGTTGCAGCCGCAGTTGCGCCAGGTGAATCATTGCGATTGCCCCCCGTGGCAAGGGACTGTAAGTGTGCTGGGGGTGGTGTACATGGCTGATCCTTGAGCGGTTTCGTAAATCGCGCGCGGAAGATCCATGATCCCCGTTCGCACGCTCTCAGCCTAAGAGCCGCCGTCCCCTGCCAAAACGTCCATTTGCACTATGACACCTGGTGCATTTGCACCTTACCGCTGGCCCCTGGATCGCCCTGCCCCGGCGAACAACCCACGATCGCGCGCCCAGACGATCGCCTCGCTGCGACTGTGCACATCGAGCTTGGAATAGACCGTCGCCACATGATTGCGCACCGTGTTCGGCGCAAGCTTGAGTCGCGCGGCGATTTCCTTGTCGGCCAGGCCCTCACAGATCAGCTCCAGCACCTCACGCTCGCGAACGGTCAGGTCGGTGAAGGACACACTGGGCAGTTGCGGCGAGTGGACATTCTTCACGTTGGCTAGTTTTTCGATCAGCGTGCGACTGAACCACGAAGCGTCTTTCATCACTTCTTCGATAGCCGCCACCAACTCCAGCTCCGTGCGTTTACGCTCGGTGATGTCCATCAACACCAGCAAATAACAAGGATTGTCCTGAATATTGACGGTGTCCGCCGACACGGCGCAATCAATCACCTCGGCGTTTTTTTTACGCACGCGAAGATCAATGCGATCCAGGCTTGCGGTTTTTTCCAGTGCCGTGAACAACATTGCCCTCGCCCCCTTTTCATGGATGAAATCGATCTCGGCGATGGTCTTGCCCTGCACCTCTTCGCGGGGATACGCGAGGGTATCGAGGAATGCCTCATTCACATCCAGCACCACCTGATCCCCGGCGCTGCACACTAGAACCGGCACCGGCGTCAGGCGGAACGCCTTGGCAAAACGCTCTTCGCTCTGACGCAGGGCGACTTCGGCCTTGCGCCGGGGCTCCATGTCGACGAAGGAGAACAGCATGCAGGGTTCGTCGTTGAGCTCCAGGGGTTGGCCGGCGACGATCACTTGCTTGTTGCCGCCGTCCGCCAAACGCAGTTCAGCCTGCATCTGCGGGATGGTCGCGCCTTCGCGCAAGCGCTGCTTGGCCAGGTCTTTGTTTTCAGCCTGATCCAGCACGTCCAGTTCATAGGTCGAGTTGCCGATCACCTGATCCCGTGCATAACCGGTCATATCGAGAAAACCGGAATTAACCTTGATGTAGCGCAGATCGCTGAGGCGGCAGATCACCGCCGGTGCGGGGTTGGCGGCAAAGGTTTTTTCGAAGCGCTGCTCGGCGCTGGCCCAGTCGGTGACATCGTCCATGATCAGCACCAGGGACTCCGGCTCACCGTGGCTGTCGGTCACCACCAGACTGCGCACGCGGTGGACCCAGGTGCGTTCTTCGTCATGGGCCGGGGTCAGCTCGACCAGCACATCGCTGAAGGTCTCGCCACGCGCGACGCGGTGAATCGGATAGTTGTCCACCGGCACCGGATGATGGTTGCGATACCGCAAGGCGAAACGCCGGACATAGTCCTCGGCATCGGCCCCCAGCTCGCCAATCCGCGCCACACCATGCATGGCCAGCGCGGCGTCATTGGCCCAGACAATCGTCTGATCCAGCTCCAGCAGAATCACCCCGTCAGACAGGCCGGTGATGATCTGCTGCAACTGGCGGCGACTGGTTTCGGTGGTCAGGACGTCTTGGCTCATTGGGTCTCCATGGGCGCAGCAGCGCGTTCAGGTGTCTGCCTGTGAAGATGTCGACCGCTGCGGATGGCGATAGTGCAGAGCCCTTCGCAGCTCTTCAGCCGTCGCCAAGGAAAGGATGCCAACCTATGCTCAAGCAGAATAAGTACTGTGCGTAAGGCCTTACCCTTCAGGAGCATTGCCATGATGTTTGACTCAGTTCACTTCACCCCCTGGTCTGCCCTCGCGGGAGGCGCGCTTATCGGACTCGCCGCCGGCCTGATGGTGGTATGCAACGGACGGGTTGCAGGGATCAGCGGGTTATTGGGCAGCCTGATCGAGCGCAAGGATTCGGGGCTGGCCGAAAAAGCCTTGTTCATTCTCGGACTGCTGGCAGCCCCCTTGGTGTGGGCACTGTTGAATGCATGGCCGCCCATTGAATTCAAGACGGGGCCCGTGGGGCTGATCGTCGCCGGGTTATGCGTCGGCATTGGCACCCGCTATGGCTCGGGATGCACCAGTGGCCATGGCGTGTGTGGGATCTCGCGCCTCTCACCGCGCTCCATTGTTGCCACATTAAGTTTCATGTTCTCGGGTTTTGTGACGGTCTTCGTTATACGTCACCAGCTGGGGTATTAAGCATGCGCAAAGTGATCGCGTTCATGGCCGGCGTGCTCTTCGGCATCGGCTTGTTGCTGGCTGGCATGGCGAACCCGGCCAAAGTGTTGGGTTTTCTGGACATTACCGGTGTGTGGGATCCTTCGCTGGCACTGGTGATGATCGCCGCGATCGCCGTAGCTTGGGTGCCGTTTCATTGGGCGATGAAGCAACCGACATCCTTGCTGGGCGCGCCCATGCAATTGCCGGTCAGCCGTGAACTGGACTCGCGACTGATCGGTGGCAGCCTGCTCTTTGGAATCGGGTGGGGTATCGCCGGTATTTGTCCGGGCCCGGCCTTGGTGTTGCTGCCGACAGGGCACTGGCAGGCATGGGTCTTCGTGTTCGCCATGCTGGCGGGTATGCTGATTTTCAGAATGCTGCAAACGCGACGCTGAGTCCGGGAGCGATCCTTGGGCGAAATTGCAGCCTGCCGGCCGAAGGCTGCATTTCGTTGCTCGTCAATTGGTGCGCCGGCCGTCGGCAATCGCTGCTGAAGCCGCCAGCATCGCCCGCAACAACACCGCGCACCCCGCCGCCAGGTCATCCGACGCGGCGTTTTCGATTTCGTTGTGGCTGATGCCGCCTTCGCACGGCACAAAGATCATTCCGGCCGGGCCGAGTTCGGCGAGGAAGATCGCGTCGTGTCCCGCGCCACTGACGATGTCCATGTGCGACAGGCCCAGCCCTTGCGCGGCACCGCGTACCGCTTCGACGCAGCCCTTGTCGAAGTACAGCGGCGGAAAGTCGGCGGTGGGTGTCAGCTCATAGGTCAAACCGTGTTCTTCGCAAGTGGTTTCGATGACTTCGCGGACCTCGGCGATCATCGAGTCCAGCCGTGCCGGTTCCAGATGGCGGAAGTCCAGGGTCATGCGCACTTCCCCGGGGATGACGTTGCGGGAACCGGGATAGGCTTGCAGGCAACCGACGGTGCCGCAGGCGTGGGGCTGGTGACCGAGAGCAGCGCGGTTGACGGCGCCAACGATCACCGCGGCGCCGACCAGCGCATCCTTGCGTAGATGCATCGGGGTCGGACCGGCATGAGCTTCGACGCCGCGCAGTTTCAGGTCGAACCATTTCTGCCCGAGGGCACCCATGACGACGCCAATGGTTTTGCGTTCGTCCTCGAGAATAGGCCCTTGCTCGATGTGCGCTTCGAAATAGGCGCCCACCGCATGACCGCTGACCGCGCGCGGCCCCGCATAGCCGATGGCGTTCAGCGCCTCGCCGACCGTCACGCCCTCGGCATCGACCTTGGCCAGGGTTTCTTCCAGGGTGAATTTTTCCGCGAATACGCCGGAGCCCATCATGCACGGGGCGAAGCGCGAGCCTTCTTCGTTGGTCCACACCACCACTTCCAGCGGCGCTTCGGTTTCGA
The DNA here is from genome assembly GCF_005502415.1 of Pseudomonas sp. G(2018). Lineage (NCBI taxonomy): Bacteria > Pseudomonadati > Pseudomonadota > Gammaproteobacteria > Pseudomonadales > Pseudomonadaceae > Pseudomonas > Pseudomonas sp. G(2018). The sequence continues at coordinate 208,770 of NZ_SCOO01000009.1, forward strand.
TGCCCAGGTCATTGAGGGTGCGCAGCACTTCGACGCCGGCCAGCACGCCGAAGCAGCCATCGAACTTGCCGCCGGTGGGTTGGGTGTCGATATGGCTGCCGGTCATCACTGGCGGCAGATCCGGATTGCGCCCGGGACGACGGGCGAAGATATTGCCCACGGCGTCGATGCTGACGGTGCAGCCGGCTTCCTCACACCACTTCACGAACGTATCACGGGCCTGGCGGTCGAGGTCAGTCAGGGCCAGGCGACAGACACCGCCCTTGACCGTCGCGCCGAGCTTGGCCAGTTCCATGAGCGACTGCCACAAGCGGTCGCGGTTGATGTGCTGATGGGTGGATTGCAGAACGTCTACGGCTGCGTTCATGGGGATCTCCTCAGGCTGTTCTTATAGGTTTCTCTCATACATTTTGTCGGTGAATGTGAGGCCGTCATCGCGGGCAAGCCCGCTCCCACAGTTGAAATGCGTTCCCCTGTGGGAGCGGGCTTGCCCGCGATGAGGCCTTCAATCACACCGCCGATTTGGCGACCGACGGGCTGGGTCGCATCACGCACAACCCGTAGTAAATCAAACCGCCAAGGGCCGAGCCGGTGAACCAGCCATAGCTGTAGAACCAGCTGAACGCGTCGCTGCCCAGCGACAACAGCGTCAGTGCCACCGGCACACCGAACGCGAGAAAGCCGTTCCAGTTCCACGCCGGGTACACGTCATCGCGATAGAGTCCGGCAAGGTCCAGTTGCTGTTTCTTGATCAGGAAATAGTCCACCACCATGATCCCGGCAATCGGCCCCAGCAGGCTCGAATAGCCGAGCAACCAGTTGGAATAGACGGTTTCCAGGCTGATGTCCGAGACGATCAGCCCGAGCTTTTTCAGCAGTTCATGCCCCATCAGCGCCAGGCCGACGAAACCGGTGAGCATCACCGCTTTGGTCCGGTTGATCGCCTTGGGCGCAATGTTCTGGAAGTCGTTGGTCGGCGACACGATGTTGGCCGCGGTGTTGGTAGACAGCGTGGCGATGATGATCAGCGCCATGGCCAGCGCGACCCAGACCGGGCTCTGGATATGACCGATCAGCGTCACCGGATCGGACACCGTCACGCCCACCAGTTTCACCGAGGCGGCGGTCATCACCACGCCCAGCGCGGCGAACAGGAACATGGTCAGCGGCAAGCCGATAATCTGCCCGACGATCTGGTCCTTCTGGCTTTTTGCATAGCGGCTGAAGTCCGGGATGTTCAGCGACAGCGTGGCCCAGAAGCCGACCATCGCGGTCAGCCCGGCGGCGAAGTAACTGACCACACTGGCCCCTTCCGGGCGCTTGGGCGCAATCGCCAGCAATTCGGTCATCGACACGTTGGGCATCGCCCACACCAGCAGCCCCACGCCCACGGCCACCAGCAACGGCGCGGACAGGGTTTCCAGCCATTTGATCGACTCGGCGCCGCGGATCACCACCCACAGGTTCAGCGCCCAGAACATCATGAAGCCCAGGACTTCACCAGTGCCACCCAAGGATTTCCAGCCCTCGAACACCGATCCCAGAAACAGGTGAATGGCCAGGCCGCCGAACATCGTCTGGATGCCGAACCAGCCACACGCCACCAGGGCGCGGATCAGGCACGGGATGTTGGAACCGAGGATGCCGAACGACGAACGCAGCAACACCGGGAACGGAATGCCGTACTTGGTGCCGGGAAAGGCGTTCAGGGTCAGGGGAATCAGTACGATGATATTGGCGAAGAGGATCGCCAGCAGCGCTTCGCCGACGCTCAGGCCAAAATAGGCCGTCAGTACGCCGCCAAGGGTATAGGTCGGCACACAAATCGACATGCCGACCCACAACGCGGTGATGTGCCATTTGTTCCAGGTTCGTTCGCGCACCTTGGTCGGTGCCATGTCGTGGTTGTAACGGGGACTGTCGAGGACATCGCTGCCGGCTTCCAGCTCGAACAAGCCGTCGCGCTCGGTCACTTGCGATCTGATCTGTTGCATGGCCGCTCCACTGTTCTTTGAATTATTTTTTGCTCATCAGGGGCTGGCGGCATCAATAAGCATGCCGGGTACCCCGTTTGTGCATCGGGCAGTTCCATAAACATTTGCTAAGCAACTGATATTTATCAGTTTTATTTGTACAACCATTGAATCCTCGGCGAGTTGCCATGCCACTCAGGCCGAATGCCAGGCAAGTTGTCCGAACAGTCAGGACTCAATCTGGTGCGCCGATCTTTTTTTCAATGTCGCGCATCAACCATAGACCATACTCAAACAGCTGATTTCACATAGAAAATCTTGACCATATTTCGAACCTGTCAAGTGCGTCAAAATGGGGAGGGGTCTCACCATTTTGGTGATTTTAGATTTAAACTGTTAATTATCAATAAGTTAAAACAGATATAAGCTAATAAAAAATATTCTTGCTGATTCCCATAACAGCAGCTAGCGTTTATTCCTGACAGCGCTGACAGGAATACACCTGTTTACGATGGCCACCTATAAAAACATCTAGAACCGACATCAGTCGGTCATGCCTGCGAGGAATCCGGAATGTCTCTGTTGATTCGTGGCGCCACCGTTATTACCCATGATGAAAGTTATCGCGCCGATGTGTATTGCGCAGACGGCGTGATCAAGGCCATCGGCGAAGACCTCGACGTGCCCGCAGGTGCCGAAGTGCTCGACGGCAGCGGCCAATACCTGATGCCCGGTGGCATCGACCCCCATACCCATATGCAACTGCCCTTCATGGGCACCGTGGCCAGCGAAGACTTTTTCAGCGGCACGGCGGCGGGTCTGGCCGGGGGCACCACCTCGATCATCGACTTCGTGATTCCCAACCCGCAGCAGTCCTTGATGGAAGCCTTCCATCAATGGCGCGGCTGGGCCGAGAAATCCGCTTCCGATTACGGCTTCCACGTCGCCATCACCTGGTGGAGCGAGCAGGTCCGCGAGGAAATGGCCGAGTTGGTGATCCATCACGGGGTCAACAGCTTCAAGCACTTCATGGCTTACAAAAACGCGATCATGGCGGCCGACGACACCCTGGTGGCGAGTTTCGAGCGTTGCCTGGAACTGGGTGCTGTGCCCACCGTGCATGCGGAAAATGGCGAGCTGGTCTATCACCTGCAACGCAAACTGATGGCCCAGGGCATGACCGGGCCGGAAGCGCATCCACTGTCGCGCCCTTCCCAGGTCGAAGGCGAAGCCGCAAGCCGGGCGATCCGCATCGCCGAAACCCTGGGCACGCCGCTGTACCTGGTGCACGTTTCGACCAAGGAAGCGCTGGACGAAATCACCTACGCCCGCGCCAAGGGCCAACCGGTCTACGGCGAAGTGCTGGCCGGGCATTTGCTGCTGGACGACAGCGTCTATCAACACCCGGACTGGCAGACCGCCGCCGGTTACGTGATGAGCCCGCCCTTCCGTCCGCGCGGCCATCAGGACGCACTGTGGCATGGCCTGCAAGCGGGCAATCTGCACACCACCGCCACCGATCACTGCTGCTTCTGCGCCGAGCAGAAAGCCGCCGGCAAGGACGATTTCAGCAAGATCCCCAATGGCACGGCCGGCATCGAAGACCGCATGGCCGTGCTCTGGGATGAAGGGGTGAACACCGGGCGCCTGTCGATGCAGCACTTCGTCGCCCTCACCTCCACCAACACCGCGAAGATCTTCAACCTTTACCCTCGCAAAGGCGCGATCCGCGTGGGCGCCGATGCCGACCTGGTGCTGTGGGACCCGCACGGCACCCGGACGATTTCGGCCAAGACCCATCACCAGCAGGTCGACTTCAACATCTTCGAAGGCAAGACCGTACGCGGCGTGCCCAGCCACACCATCAGCCAGGGCCGGGTGGTCTGGGCCGATGGTGACCTGCGGGCCGAGCGTGGGGCCGGACGCTATATCGAACGGCCGGCGTATCCGGCGGTGTTTGACTTGTTGAGCAAGCGGGCCGAGTTGAATCAGCCGGTTGCCGTGAAGCGCTGAGAGCGGCCTTCGGCCTATCGCTGGCAAGCCAGCTCCCACAGAGATCTCAGGTGTTCACAAAACCTGTGGGAGCTGGCTTGCCAGCGATAGGGCCGGTCCAGGCAGCAAAAAAACAATGCCCATGTAGAGGCATAACCTCCATCACCGTGAGGCCAAAAACCGTGATCAAGACCCTGACCCACCTCCCGCACCCCTACGAGAACGCGGCCGCCCTCGCCGGCCATTTCACCGACCTGGCGCCGCCACTCAATGATCGGCAGGCCCACCTGGAAGCCTCGCGCTGCCTGTATTGCTACGACGCACCGTGCGTCAATGCCTGCCCGAGCGAGATCGATATTCCCTCGTTCATCCGCAACATCCACCAGGACAACGTCCAGGGCGCGGCGCAGAAAATCCTTTCGGCCAACATCCTCGGCGGCAGTTGTGCCCGGGTCTGCCCCACAGAGATCCTCTGCCAGCAAGCCTGTGTGCGCAACAACGCCCATGAGTGCGCGCCGGTGTTGATCGGTCTGCTGCAACGCTACGCCGTGGACAACGCGCATTTCAGCCAACACCCCTTCTCCCGTGCCGCCGCCACCGGCAAGCGCATTGCCGTGGTGGGTGCCGGTCCGGCGGGGCTGTCCTGCGCCCATCGCAGCGCCATGCACGGGCATGACGTGGTGATTTTCGAGGTTCGGGAAAAGGCCGGCGGCCTTAATGAATATGGGATCGCCAAATACAAACTGGTGGACGATTACGCGCAGAAGGAGCTGGAGTTCCTGATGGAAATCGGCGGTATCGAAATCCGCCATGGACAAAAACTCGGGGACAACCTGAGCCTCAGCGATCTGCATCAACAATTCGACGCGGTGTTCCTCGGCCTCGGCCTGGCGGCCAGCAAACAGCTGGGCCTACCGCATGAAGACGCGCCCGGGCTGGTAGCCGCCACCGACTACATCCGCGAACTGCGCCAGGCCGAAGACCTGACCGAACTGCCTCTGGCTGACCACTGCATCGTGCTCGGCGCCGGCAACACCGCCATCGACATGGCGGTGCAAATGGCTCGCCTCGGCGCCCATGACGTCAACCTGGTGTATCGCCGTGGCGTCGAAGACATGGGCGCGACCCACCACGAACAAGACATCGCCAAGGCCAATCAGGTGCGCCTGTTGACCTGGGCACAACCGGAGCAAGTGTTGCTCGATGACCAGGGTCAGGTACGCGGCATGCGCTTCGCTCGCACACATCTGGTTGAAGGTCGCCTGCAAACCACCGGCGAAACCTTCGAGCTGGCTGCCGACGCGATCTTCAAGGCTATCGGCCAGACCTTCGATGACAGCGCCCTCGCCGACCCGCTGGCCCGCGAGCTCAAGCGCCAGGGCGATCGCATCCTGGTGGACGAACAGCTGCAAACCAGCATCCCCGGCGTATATGCCGGCGGCGACTGTACCAGCCTCGACCAGGACCTCACCGTGCAAGCGGTGCAACACGGCAAGCGGGCCGCCGAGGCTATTCATGCTCAACTGATGCTCAACGTGGAGGCTGCGTAAATGGCCGATCTGTCGATTGTCTTCGCTGGCATCAAGTCCCCCAACCCGTTCTGGCTGGCCTCCGCGCCCCCGACCGACAAGGCCTACAACGTGGTCCGCGCTTTCGAAGCCGGCTGGGGTGGCGTGGTCTGGAAAACATTGGGGGAGGATCCCGCGGCGGTGAACGTGTCGTCGCGCTATTCCGCGCACTTCGGAGCTAACAGAGAGGTTCTCGGCTTTAACAACATCGAGCTGATCACCGACCGCTCACTGGAGATCAACCTGCGGGAAATCACCCAGGTCAAAAAGGACTGGCCGGACCGTGCGTTGATCGTGTCGTTGATGGTGCCCTGCGTCGAAGAGTCCTGGAAACACATTCTGCCGCTGGTGGAAGCCACCGGCGCCGACGGTATCGAACTGAACTTTGGTTGCCCCCATGGCATGCCGGAGCGCGGCATGGGTGCGGCGGTCGGCCAGGTGCCGGAGTACGTCGAACAGGTCACCCGTTGGTGCAAGACGTATTGTTCGCTGCCGGTGATCGTCAAGCTCACGCCGAACATCACCGACATCCGCGTAGCTGCCCGCGCAGCGCACCGGGGCGGCGCCGATGCGGTGTCGCTGATCAACACCATCAATTCGATTACCAGCGTCAACCTGGAGCGCATGGTGGCCAATCCAATGGTCGGCAGTCAGAGTACCCATGGCGGCTATTGCGGTTCGGCGGTCAAGCCGATTGCCCTGAACATGGTCGCGGAAATCGCCCGCGATCCGCAGACCCAGGGCTTGCCCATCAGCGGCATCGGCGGCATCGGCAACTGGCGCGACGCGGCAGAGTTCATCGCCCTGGGCAGTGGCTCGGTGCAGGTGTGCACGGCGGCGATGCTGCATGGCTTCAGGATTGTCGAGGAGATGAAGGACGGCCTGTCGCGCTGGATGGACAGTCAGGGCTACGCCAGCATTTCAGAGTTTTCCGGGCGGGCGGTGGCCAATACCACGGACTGGAAGTACCTGGACATCAACTATCAGGTGATTGCGAAGATTGACCAGGAGGCCTGCATCGGTTGCGGCCGCTGCCACATCGCCTGCGAAGACACCTCGCACCAGGCCGTGGCCAGCGTGAAAAAGGCCGATGGCACCCACGCCTATGAAGTGATTGATGAAGAGTGTGTCGGCTGCAACCTGTGCCAGATCACCTGCCCGGTGCAGGACTGCATCGAAATGGTCCCGGTGGACACCGGCAAGCCGTTTCTGGACTGGAATCATGATCCGCGCAATCCCTACCATGTCGCAGTCTGAGTTCAGCGGCGTCTGAACGGGCGCTTTCGCGAGCAGGCTCGCTCCCACATTGGAATGCATTTCAACTGTGGGAGCGAGCCTGCTCGCGAAGAGGTCGGCAACGGCACCGACCGCCTCAAGGCTCCAACCCAATCCCCCGCAAAATCACACTCGTCACCGTCTGCACCGCCCGTTCGAACTGCATGTCCGATAGCGGCTGATGATCATTGAGAATATTCACCTGATGATCAAAGTCCGCGTAGTGCTGGGTCGAGGCCCAGATCATGTACAGCAGGCTCGAGGGTTCCACCGGCAGGATGCGTTTGTCGTCCACCCACTGGCGGATCTTCGCTTCTTTCATCTTGGCCCAGTCGTACAGGCTTGCGTCCAGTGTCTCGCCCAGGGTCGGCGCGCCGTGGATGATTTCGTTGGCCCAGACTTTCGAACCGTAGGGGCGACTGCGTGAGTGGTTCATCTTGGCGCGGATGTAGCTGCTGAGTACCACGCGCGGATCGTCGAACATCTCGAAGCACAGCGCGTCCTGTTTCCACACTTCCAGCAGACCCAAGAGTACGGCGCTGTACAGCTCGGTCTTGGTGCTGAAGTAGTAATGCAGATTGGAGCGCGGCAGCTCTACCTCGGCGGCAATGTCGGCCATGGCGGTGCTGCCGAAGCCTTTTTCGGCGAAGACTTTCTCGGCCCCCAGCAGAATTTTCTCGACGTTACTGCGACGAATCTCGATCTTGTGATTGCCCATGAGGGCTCCCTTGTTTCAGCGTTAAACAAGACTAGCATCCGCTCTACCTCGCGGCGACAGGGGGATCGCAAACTACGTTCAACCCGCCATTTCCTGTGGGGGCGAGCCTGCTCGCCCATTGCAATATCACATTCACCCGCCTTGTTGACTGACAGTCCGTCTTCGCGAGCAGGCTCGCTCCCACAACAGTCAAGTCATCGTATAACTTCTGATTGACAACCCTGGAAATCCCCGCAAATAATCGCCTCAATGTTGTACGACGACGTATAACAAAAAATAAAAACAAGAAAAATGGAGCGTCACAGTGAGCCACCTCGCCCGTAATCCGTCCGCCCGCAGTCCACGTCCCTCGTTCACCCGCCGCCATACCTTGAGCCTGATCGGCTGCGGCAGCCTCGCCTTCGCCCTGCCCATGACCAGCCAGGCCGAAGGTTTCACCGACGATGCCAAGGCCACGCTGAACCTGCGTAACGCCTACTTCAACCGCAACTTCACCAACCCGGCCTCCCCCCAGGGCAAGGCTGAAGAGTGGACGCAGAACTTCATCCTCGATGCCAAATCCGGTTTCACCCCCGGCCCGGTCGGCTTCGGCGTGGATGTGCTGGGGCTCTACTCGCAGAAACTCGATGGCGGCAAAGGCACGGGCGGTACGCAGTTGCTGCCGATCCACGGTGACGGCCGCCCCGCCGACAATTTCGGCCGCCTGGGTGTGGCGCTCAAGGGCAAGATTTCGAAAACCGAAGTGAAGGTTGGCGAATGGATGCCGGTGCTGCCGATCCTGCGCGCCGACGATGGCCGTTCGTTGCCGCAAACCTTCCGTGGCGGTCAGGTGACCTCCACGGAAATCAGCGGCCTGACGCTCTACGGCGGTCAGTTCCGGCAGAACAGCCCGCGCAATGATGCGAGCATGGAAGACATGTTCATGAATGGTAAAGCGGCGTTCACCTCGGACCGTTTCAACTTCGGTGGCGGCGAATACGCCTTCAACGACAAGCGCACCCAGGTCGGTGTGTGGTACGCCGAACTCAGCGACATCTATCAGCAGCAGTACTTCAACCTCAGCCACAGCCAGCCCCTCGGCGACTGGACCTTCGGCGCCAATCTCGGCTACTTCATCGGCAAGGAAGAAGGCAGCGCCCTGGCCGGCGACCTCGACAACAAGACCGCGTTCGCCCTGCTCTCCGCCAAGTATGGCGGCAACACCTTTTATGTCGGCCTGCAGAAACTCAGTGGCGACGATGTCTGGATGCGGGTCAACGGCACCAGCGGTGGCACCCTGGCCAACGACAGCTACAACTCCAGCTACGACAACGCCCGGGAAAAATCCTGGCAAGTGCGCCACGACTACAACTTCGTCGCCCTCGGCATTCCCGGCCTGACCCTGATGAACCGCTACATCAGTGGCGACAATGTGCACACCGGCACCATCACCGACGGCAAGGAATGGGGCCGCGAGTCGGAACTGGCCTATACGGTGCAAAGCGGCGCGCTGAAAAATCTCAACGTCAAATGGCGCAATGCGAGCATTCGCAGGGACTTCAGTACCAACGAATTCGATGAGAACCGATTGTTCATCAGTTATCCGATTTCGCTGTTGTAAGGGCGTCTTTTCGGGCAGCTGCTATCAGGTTTGGCCGAATCAATGTGGGAGCGAGCCAGCTCCCACAGGGAAAGTGATTGCCCCTCGTCAATTTCCACCAAAGTCGCGTTGACAAGAACCGGAAACACTTACGATACTCGAGTTAGTCATACGACAACCTACAACAATTCCAATAACAACAACCGCGTGTTCAGGGACTCCCATGACGACCACTTCAACCGCCCGCGCCCCCTTCAATCGTCTGCTCCTGACCGGCGCCGCCGGTGGCCTGGGCAAAGTCTTGCGTGAAAGCCTGCGCCCCTATGCCAATGTCATTCGCCTGTCGGACATCGCCGACATAGCCCCGGCCATCGATAACCGTGAAGAAGTCGTACCCTGCGACCTCGCCGACAAGCAGGCCGTGCATCAACTGGTCGAAGGCGTGGACGCTATCCTGCATTTCGGCGGCGTTTCCACCGAGCATTCGTTCGAAGACATTCTCGGTGCCAACATCTGCGGCGTGTTCCACATCTACGAAGCCGCGCGTCGACACGGCGTGAAACGAGTGATCTTCGCCAGCTCCAACCATGTCATCGGTTTCTACAAACAAGATGAAGTCATCGATGCCCACTCCCCTCGCCGTCCCGACAGCTACTACGGCCTGTCCAAGTCCTACGGCGAAGACATGGCAACCTTCTACTTCGATCGCTATGGCATCGAAACCGTCAGCGTGCGCATCGGCTCGTCGTTCCCGGAGCCGCAAAACCGCCGGATGATGAGTACCTGGCTGAGCTTCGCCGACCTCACCCAATTGCTCGAACGCGCGCTGTACACGCCGGAGGTCGGCCACACCGTGATCTACGGCATGTCCGATAACAAGGACGTCTGGTGGGACAACCAATTCGCCACGCGCCTGGGATATGTCGCGAAGGACAGCTCCGAAGTGTTCCGCGAAAAAGTCGAAGCCCAGCCACTGCCGGCCGCCGATGATCCGGCCCGGGTCTATCAGGGTGGCGCCTTCTGCGCAGCCGGCCCGTTCGACGATTGAAACCACCCGCGCCTGCCACCTGATCCCAACAACAAAAACCCAAGGGAATGAGTTGCCATGCAAGCCGAATTGATTGTCGATGCCCGCAATGCGGTCGGTGAAAGCCCGGTCTGGGTCCCGGAGGAAAACGCCCTGTACTGGGTCGATATTCCTGCAGGGGGGTTGCAACGCTGGAGCGCCGACACCGGTCATGTCGACGCCTGGAAAACTCCGGAAATGCTCGCATGCATTACCCGTCACCCCGACGGTGGCTGGGTCGCCGGCATGGAGAGCGGGTTCTTTCATCTGCACGCGCATAACGATGGCAGTCTCGACAGCGAGCCATTGGCCTTCGTCGATCATCCCCGCCCGGACATGCGCCTCAATGATGGTCGCTGTGACCGCCAGGGGCGTTTCTGGGCCGGCAGCATGGTGCTGAACATGGCCGCCAATGCCGCCGACGGCAGGCTATATCGCTACAGCGCCGGACAACGCGGGCCGCTGGCGCCGCAACTGGACGGTTTCATCGTGCCCAACGGCCTGGCCTTCAGCCCGGACGGACGCACGATGTACCTGTCCGATTCCCATCCATCGGTCCAGCAGATCTGGGCCTTCGATTACGACATCGACAGCGGCACCCCGACCCGTCGCCGGGTCTTTGTCGACATGAACCTGTTCGCCGGCCGCCCCGACGGCGCGGCCGTGGACGCCGAAGGCTGCTACTGGATCTGCGCCAACGACGCCGGGCTGATTCACCGCTTCACCCCTGACGGTCGCCTCGACCGCTCCCTTGCTGTCCCCGTGAAAAAACCGACCATGTGCGCCTTCGGAGGCAGTCGACTGGACACGCTGTTCGTGACCTCGATTCGCCCCGGTGATGACCATGATCGGCAGTCACTCGCCGGCGGGGTGTTCGCCCTCGACCCCGGCGTGAAAGGTCTGCCGGAACCGTTGTTCAACGATTCGCCGGCACTGTTGGATCGATAGCCTCCACCGCTTCTGCTGCACCGCTGCGCCTTTGAATACAAAAATAACAAGACTGGAGAAATGCCCATGGACTTCAAACGCACCTTGCTCGCCGCTGCAATTCCTTTCGCTTTCACCTTCGGCAGCGCCGCGCAGGCGCTGGAAATCAAATTCGCCGACATCCATCCCGCGGGTTATCCGACCGTGGTCGCCGAAGAGCAACTGGGCAAGACCCTGGTGGCCGACAGCGGCGGCAAACTGACTTTCAAAATGTTCGCCGGCGGTGTACTCGGCTCGGAAAAGGAAGTGGTCGAACAGGCTCAGGTCGGCGCGATCCAGATGGCCCGGGTCAGCCTCGGCATCGTCGGCCCGGTGGTGCCGGACGTGAACGTGTTCAACATGCCGTTCGTGTTCCGCGACCAGGCACACATGCGCAAAGTCATCGACGGTGAAGTCGGCGACGAGATTCTCGACAAGATCACCCATTCCGAATTCAACCTGGTGGCCCTGGCCTGGATGGATGGTGGCACGCGTAACATCTACACCAAGAAACCGGTGCGCAGCCTCGAAGACCTCAAGGGCATGAAGATCCGTGTGCAAGGCAACCCGATGTTCATCGACACCATCAACGCCATGGGCGGCAACGGGATCGCCATGGACACCGGGGAAATCTTCAGCGCCCTGCAGACCGGGGTGATCGATGGCGCGGAAAACAACCCGCCGACCCTGCTCGAACACAACCACTACCAGAACGCCAAGTTCTACAGCCTGACCGGCCACCTGATCCTGCCCGAGCCCATCGTGATGTCGAAAATCACCTGGGAAAAACTCACCCCCGAACAGCAAGTGCTGGTGAAGAAAACCGCCAAGGCCGCGCAAGCCCACGAACGCACCCTGTGGGACGCCAAGTCCGCCAGCAGCGAAGAGAAACTCAAGGCCGCCGGCGTCGAGTTCATCACCGTCGACAAGAAACCTTTCTACGACGCAACCGCCTCGATCCGCGAGAAATACGGCGCGCCCTACGCCGATCTGATCAAGCGCATCGAAGCCGTTCAGTAACTCTCCCGCTCCCTTGAAAGGCCCGGCGCGCGCGTCTGCACATGGGTAGACGTTCGTGCGCGCCCGGTTACGGTGAAACCCGATGAAGAATCTATTGCTGCGCTTCAACGACCGGCTGTACATGTCCTGTATCTGGGTCGCCGGCCTGTCGGTCCTGACCATTTCCCTGATCATTCCCTGGGGCGTGTTCGCCCGCTACGTGCTTGGCACCGGTTCCAGCTGGCCGGAGCCCACCGCGATACTGCTGATGATGGTGTTCACCTTCATCGGTGCCGCCGCCAGTTACCGGGCGGGTGCGCACATGGCGGTGGCCATGCTGACCGATCGCATGTCGCCCGGCATGCGCAAGGGCATGAGCCTCTTCTCGCAACTGCTGATGGCGACCATTTGCGTGTTCATGACCGTATGGGGCACCAAACTGTGCCTGTCGACCTGGAATCAGTTCATGAGCGCCCTGCCGACCCTGCGCGTGGGCATCACCTACATGCCGATCCCCGTGGGCGGCCTGCTGACCTTGATTTTCGTGCTGGAAAAACTCTTGCTCGGTGATCAGAGCAATCGTCGGGTCGTACGTTTCGACCTGGTTGAAGAAAGCGAAGGGGCTGCCTGAATGGACGCTTTGATTCTGTTGGGCAGCTTTATCGCATTGATCCTGATCGGCATGCCGGTCGCCTACGCCCTGGGGCTTTCGGCCCTGATCGGCGCCTGGTGGATCGACATTCCGTTCCAGGCCCTGATGATCCAGGTCGCCGGAGGCGTGAACAAATTTTCCCTGCTGGCGATTCCGTTTTTCGTCCTGGCCGGCGCGATCATGGCTGAGGGCGGAATGTCTAGACGCCTGGTGGCGTTTGCCGGGGTGCTGGTCGGGTTCGTACGTGGCGGGTTGTCGCTGGTCAACATCATGGCCTCGACCTTTTTCGGCGCGATCTCCGGTTCTTCGGTGGCCGATACGGCCTCGGTCGGCTCGGTGCTGATCCCGGAAATGGAACGCAAAGGCTATCCCCGGGATTTCGCCACGGCGGTGACCGTCAGCGGTTCGGTACAAGCGCTCCTGACCCCGCCAAGCCACAACTCGGTGCTCTATTCGCTGGCCGCCGGCGGCACGGTGTCGATCGCTTCGCTGTTCATGGCCGGCGTGGTGCCGGGCCTGTTGATGAGCGCATGCCTGATGGTGCTGTGCCTGATCTTCGCGAGAAAGCGTGACTACCCCAAGGGCGAAGTCATCCCGATGCGCGAAGCCCTGAAAATCTGCGGCGAAGCCATGTGGGGCCTGATGGCCATGGTGATCATTCTCGGCGGCATTCTGTCGGGCATTTTCACTGCGACCGAATCAGCCGCCATTGCGGTGCTGTGGTCGTTCTTCGTGACCATGTTCATCTACCGCGACTACAAGTGGAGCGAACTGCCGAAACTGATGCACCGCACGGTGCGGACGATTTCGATCGTGATGATCCTGATCGGCTTCGCCGCCAGCTTCGGCTACATCATGACCCTGATGCAGATCCCGGCGAAGATCACGACGATGTTCCTGACCTTGTCGGACAACCGTTACGTGATTCTGATGTGCATCAACGTCATGCTGCTGTTGCTCGGCACGGTGATGGACATGGCGCCGCTGATCCTGATCCTCACGCCTATCCTGATGCCGGTGATTCTCGGCATTGGCGTCGATCCGGTACAGTTCGGCATGATCATGCTGGTGAACCTGGGAATCGGATTGATAACACCGCCGGTGGGCGCGGTACTTTTTGTGGGGTCGGCCGTGGGTAAAGTCAGTATCGAAACAACCGTGAAGGCGCTGCTGCCATTCTATGGCGTGCTGTTCCTGGTGCTGATGGCCGTGACCTACATTCCGGCGCTGTCGCTTTGGTTGCCGCATTTGGTGTTGTAATTCCTTACTTGCAGGCGCCAGGCTTGCCGGCGAAGGCGCACTGAAGGACGCCTTCGCCGGCAAGCCTGGCGCCTGCAAATCCCCCGCATCAATTGATAGCGCTGATCAACATGACACCAACACTGCTCGAACTCGAAGACGAATTCACCCACCTCACCCTCGCCCCCGAACTCGGCGCGAGCATCGTCAACTGGACCGTACTCGGCACCGGCCAGCCCTTGTTGCGCCACGCCGATGCGCAGGCATTGAACACTGGCCTGCCCGGCAAACTCGGCTGTTTTCCCCTGGTGCCCTGGTCCAACCGCATTGCCGAAGGCGGCTTCGATTGCCCCGATGGCTGGCTGGCGCTGGCCCCCAACAGCATCACCGATCCGCTGCCGATCCATGGCAGCGCCTGGCAGCAACCGTGGCACGTGGTTTCCCATTCAGCGAACGAAGTGATCCTGCAACTCGACAGCAGCACGCCCTTCGCCTACCGCGCCCGGCAACGATTCGAGCTGAGCGCAGGTCGCTTGAGCATCGAGTTGCACATCGCGCATCTCGCCGAACGTGCCGCATGGCATGGGCTCGGTCTGCACCCCTACTTTCCACGTACGGCGAACACTCGCCTGACGGCCCCGGCCGAGCAGGTCTGGTTGTGCGATGCGTCCAAACTGCCGACACAGCTCGCTGCGTTACCCGCCGATTGGGATTTCCGACAACCCAAGGCATTGCCCGCGACACTGGTCGACAACGGCTTTTGCCAATGGAATGGCCACTGCCTGATCCAGCAGCCCGACCTGGGTCATGAACTGGAGTGCCAGGCCACAGGCGGCGACTACTACTTGCTTTACTGCCCGGCTGGCCTGGATTTTTTCTGTCTCGAACCGGTGAGCCACCCGGTCAACGCGCACCACCTGCCCGGTCGGCCAGGCTTGCGTTTGCTGGAGCAAGGTCAAACCTCGACGCTGGGCTTCAAGCTGCAGTACCGGGCGCTTTAAGCCGGCGCCCCCAACAACTGACTCAACACCGCACGCAACTTGCCGGGCTTGACCGGTTTGTTCAGCAGCGGTGCGTCGAGCCGTTGCAGCGAGCGCCGGCACTGGTCGGTGCGGTCGGCGGTGATGATCACCGCCGGGATAGGCCGGTGGAAATGCTCGCGCAAATGGCGCACCACATCACAGCCAACCACCGCATGATCGAGGTGATAGTCCGCCAGAATCAGTTCCGGCGCCCGTCCCTCAAGGGCCGCCAGCGCCGAGGCTTCATCGGTGGCCGTCACCACGTCGCACCCCCACTGCCCGAGCAACGCGCCCATGCTCTCCAGGATGCTCACTTCATTGTCCAGCACCAGCAATCGCCGGCCCGGCAACGGGTTACCGGTCCCCGGCTGGGGCGCCGCCTGGCTGATCGGCAAGGGGACTTCATGGGAAAGCGGCACCTCGATGCTGAACATCGAACCGCGCCCCGGCAGCGAATGCACGCCGATTTTATAGCCGAGGATCTTGGCGATGCGTTCGACGATGGCCAGCCCCAAGCCCACACCTTTACGGTCGGCGGCACGGCCGACATCCAGCTGATTGAATTCAAGGAAGATCGAGTCCAGCCGGTCGGCGGCGATCCCACGCCCGGTGTCCCACACCTCCAGGCGCAGATAATCGCCCCGGCGCCGGGCGCCGAGCAGGATGCTGCCTTCCTCGGTGTAGCGACAGGCATTGCTGAGGAAGTTGCGCAAGATGCGCGTCATCAGGCGCAGGTCGGTGCTGATGGCGTAATCGCCCATGTGCACCCGCAGATTCAATCCCGCCGCCTGGGCCACCGACTGGAACTCCGAAACCAGCGGCCCGAGCAATTCATCCAGGCGGTAAGGCGCGATGTCCGGCTTGACCGCTGACTGATCGAGCCGGGAAATATCCAGCAGATCGGTGAGCAGGTCTTCGGCGCCTTCCAGGGCCTGGTGAGTGCGCTCGACCAGCACCTGCTCGACGTCCGGCAACTTGCGCTCGCGCAAGGTCGAGATCAGCAAACGCGCGGCGTTCAGCGGTTGCAGCAGGTCATGGCTGGCGGCGGCGAGGTATTTGTCCTTGCTGCGATTGGCCGCTTCGGCGGCGTCACGGGCGTCGCGCAGGGCCTGGGCGATCTGTTTACGCTGGGTGATCTGCTGCTGCAGGTTGCGGTTGGCTTCGAGCAGTTCATCGGTGCGCGCAGTGACGCGCAGCTCCAGTTCGTCATTGAGTTGTTGCAGGCGCTGCTGGGCCTGTTTGCGCTCGGTGATGTCGGCGACAAAACCTTCCACCAGGCCTTCCTGACCGGGCTTGAGCAACAGGTTCATCAGCACATCGAGGTGGCTGCCATCCTTGCGGCGCAAGCGGGTTTCGTAACCGTGCAGGCTGTGTTGGCGCCTGAGGATTTCACCGATGGTTTCCAGTTCCTGCACGCCACCGGCAAACAGGTTGCTGGCCAGGTCGTTCAGGGAAAACAGCACCTCCTGCGGGTCCTGATAACCGAGCATGCGCGCCAGCGCCGGGTTGGCGGCCCGCATGCCATCTTGCAGGCTGGCCTGGAAAATCCCATGGACCGCGTTTTCGAACAGCCATTTGTAGCGGTTGCGTTCGGCTTCCAGTTCATCCAGACGCGCGGCCAGTTCCGGGTAATGGCTCTTGCGGGCCGAGTGGCTGCCCAGTCCCAGCAGCCCGGCCAGGGCCCGTTGTTGTTCGTCAGAGGGCTTCGCCATAGACGACCTCGACATCACGCTGGCTGGACTCGCGCGGGTTGGTCAGGATGCACGGGTCATGCATCGCGTGTTGCGACAGGAACGGAATGTCCGACGTGCTGACCCCATGCAAGCCAAGGGTTTCATGGAAGCCAATGGCGTGTTTGAGGGCGATCAGGTGTTCGACCAGTCGCCCGCAGATCTGCCGCTGGTTCAAACCCCGGCAATCGATGCCAAAGGTCTCGGCGATAACCTTGAAACGCTCCGGCGCCGAACTGTAGTTGAACGCCACGACGTGCTCCACCAGCACCGCGTTGCACAGGCCATGGGGCAAATCGAGGAAACCGCCCAGGCTGTGGGACATCGCATGCACGGCGCCAAGGATCGCGTTGGAGAACGCCAGCCCGGCCTGCATGCTGCCGAGCATGATTTTTTCGCGCAGGGCGATGTCCGTCGGGTTGGCGATCATCTGCACCAGATTGCCATTGATCAGGCGCATCGCCTCCAGTGCATGGGGATCGGTCAGCGGCCCGTGACCGGTGGAAACGAAGGCTTCGATGGCGTGCACCAGGGCGTCGATGCCGGTACAGGCGGACAGGAACGGGTCCATGCTCAGGGTGGTTTCCGGGTCGATCAGCGACACGTCCGGCACCACCGCCTTGCTGACGATGGAGAACTTCATGCGTTCCTGTTGATTGGAAATGATCACGAATTGCGAGACGTCGGCCGAGGTGCCGGCGGTGGTCGGTATCAGGATCAGCGGCGGGCTGGGCACCCGGACGGTGTCTACCCCTTCAAATTCGAGGATGCTGCGACCATGGGCGACGACAATACCGATGCCTTTGCCGCAATCCATCGGGCTCCCGCCGCCGACGGCGACGATCACATCACAGTGGTTTTCCCGATACAGCTCGGCGCCGAGCATGACCTCTTCGACCCGCGGGTTGGGCGAGACGGCGCTGTAAAGGCAATATTCGATGCCCTGCGCTTGCAGGCTGGCTTCGACATCGGCGACCCAACCGGCGGCAATCACCCCCGGATCGCTGACAACCAACACCTTGCGCGCGCCAAAGGTCTTGGCGTAATTGCCGACGTTGTGCCGGCAGCCGGCACCGAAGATGATTTCAGGCGAGACGAATTTACGCAGCTGACTGAGACTCTGGCTCATAGGAAAGCCTGTTTTTTATTGTTTTGGAAGGTAAAGCCACACTAACGCATCCGGCTGCGAATGCAATCAGACCAATGGGTAGCGCCATCTTGTTGTACTCGGACTTTGTAATCACCGCAGAACCCTGTGGGAGCGGGCGAGCCTGCTCCCACAGGGTTCTGCGGTGTTTGATCTATCCGCGGTAGATCAGCCGCGACGCCTTCTCATTGCGCAACGTCAGGTGCTCCATGCCCAGCCCCGGCGCTTGCGCTTCTTCGCGGGCCTTGAGAATGACGCCATGGTGCGGCGACTTGCTGCACACCGGGTCGGCATTGGCGGCATCACCGGTCAGCATGAAGGCCTGGCAGCGGCAGCCTCCCAGATCCTTGTGTTTTTCATCGCAGGAACGACACGGCTCCTTCATCCACGCATCGCCACGAAATCGGTTGAAACCGAAGGAATCGTTCCAGATGTACTCGATACTGTGTTCGCGCACGTTGGGAAACTGCACCGGCAATTGCCGGGCGCTGTGACACGGCAACGCCGTGCCGTCGGGGGTGATGTCGAGAAACAGGTTGGCCCACCCGTTCATGCACGTCTTGGGGCGTTCCTCGTAGTAATCCGGGGTGACGAAGATCAACTTGCACGGATGGCCTTGCGCCTCAAGCCGCTCGCGGTACTCGTTAGTGATGCGCTCGGCACGCTGCAACTGCTCGCGGGTCGGTAACAGGCCGACGCGGTTGAGCTCGGCCCAGCCATAGAACTGACAGGTGGCCAGTTCGACGAAATCCGCTTCCAGTTCCAGGCACAGCTCAATGATCTGCGCGATCCGGTCGATGTTGTGCCGATGGGTGACAAAGTTCAGCACCATCGGATAGCCCTGGGCTTTCACCGCCCGGGCCATGGCGAGCTTTTGGGCGAAGGCCTTGCGCGAGCCGGCCAGCATGTTATTCACCGCTTCGTCGGCGGCCTGGAAACTGATCTGGATATGGTCCAGTCCGGCGACCTTGAAGTCGCGCACCTTCTGCTCGGTCAGGCCGATGCCCGAGGTGATCAGGTTGGTGTAGTAACCCATGTCCCGCGCGGCCTTGATCAACTGCGCCAGATCCTGACGCACCAGTGGCTCGCCACCGGAGAATCCCAGTTGCGCGGCACCCATGTCCCGTGCTTCGCGGAACACGCGAATCCATTCTTCGGTACTCAATTCCTCGCCGTGGCGGGCAAAGTCCAGTGGATTGGAGCAATACGGGCATTGCAGCGGGCAGCGATAGGTCAACTCCGCCAGCAACCACAGCGGTGGCCCCGGCGGCGCATCACTCGATCCAGAACTGCGCATGGGCCACCTCCAGAAAGGCCAGCACATCCTCGTCGATCCCCGGTACGCCCGGGAAATCCGCCGTCAGCCGATCAATGATCGCTGCGACGCTGCGCTCACCATCCAGCAGATTGAGAATCTGCCCGGCGCTGGCGTTGAGCTTGATCATGCCTTCGGGGTACAGCAGCACATGGCAGTCCTGGCGCGGTTCCCATTGCAGGCGAAATCCCCGGCGCAACGACGGTGACTGCTCGCGGTCGATCAGGCTCACAGGGCGATCCCCCGATGCCAGACGTGGTCGCGGGTGACGGTGTGATACGGCGGGCGTTGCAGTTCATAGGCCATGCTCATGGCATCGAGCATGCTCCACAGCACATCCAGCTTGAATTGCAGGATCTGCAGCATGCGTTGTTGGGCCTCGAGGGTGACGTAATGCGCGAGGGTGATGCGCAAGCCGTGTTCGACATCGCGCCGGGCCTGGCTCAGCCGCGCGCGGAAGTAGTCGTAGCCGGCGACGTCGATCCACGGGTAATGGCTGGGCCAGGCGTCGAGCCGCGATTGATGGATCTGCGGCGCGAACAGTTCGGTCAGCGAGCTGCTGGCCGCTTCCTGCCAACAGGCACGACGGGCGAAATTGACGTAGGCGTCCACGGCGAAACGTACACCCGGCAGGACCAGTTCCTGCGACAGGACCTGCTCGCGATCCAGCCCCACTGCTTCGCCCAGGCGCAACCAGGCTTCGATGCCGCCTTCGCTGCCGGGCACGCCGTCGTGATCAAGGATGCGTTGCAGCCATTCGCGGCGCACTTCCCGGTCGGGGCAATTGGCGAGGATCGCGGCGTCCTTGAGCGGGATGTTGACCTGGTAGTAGAAGCGATTGGCGACCCAGCCCTGGATCTGCTCGCGGGTGGCGCGGCCTTCGTACATCGCCACATGGTAGGGGTGGTGGATGTGGTAGTAGGCGCCCTTGGCACGCAGGGCGGCTTCGAATTCGGTGGGGGTCATTGCTGTATCGGTCATTACGATCTCCTGGAGGCTTTGCGGTGTCTGGTCTGGCCCCTTCGCGAGCAGGCTCGCTCCCACAGTGGATTGCGGTGCCCTTGTGGGAGATTCTATGGTTGAGGGAAACCCTCAACTCACTTTTGATTGGTATTCGCTCTGTCCTTTAAGCAGGGCGAATACCACTCGAGCAAGCTTGCGAGCCAGCATCACCA